>JBCCNE010000102.1:0-11343 GCA_039026015.1 Cyanobacteria bacterium P01_C01_bin.70
CATCAGCTACTACTCAACCGACCAAAGCAAGCTCAAAGCGCTAGTGGTGTCGATGTTCTCTTCTTTTTGCTGGGCATGCGGAACGCTTCTGATGAGCCTCAGCAGCAATCGCTCTTTTTTAACCTAGCTGTGAGAAGCCCCGTCTGGGGATTGGGTTTAGGCATCATTGGTTTTACTTTGGCTGGTACTTGGACTTGCTTACACGCAATGGCATAGGAAGCAGCGTATAAGCTTCGTGAAAGCCATTGACGTCAGAACTTTCATAATTTTGATGAGGTTAACAGAGAATCGCTTAAGGGCTTATTTTGCACTGATTTGCAGGCTCCTTGAGCGATTCTTTTGGAATTAGTCCTGAAGTGTAGCCGTGCCGTTTCTTTCTGGTCTTACTAGAGAACGTATTGGGAAGTAATTGTGGGCAAGCGACCCTGCGCCACAAGAGCCTGATAGACGGCAACACTGGCATCAGCTCGAGTGGCTACCCGGTTAGGATATAGCCGATTGCTGTCGGGAGCAGCGGCAATTAGGCGCTGGGATAGTGCGATCGCCGTCTGTTGAGTTCCATAAGTTGGTATATCAAGGCGATCTTGAAATCGCGCCAGTTTCTCTAGGTTGCTCAAACGACTCCTTTCATCAACATCGTACAGTCCGTTCACTAAGGCGACCCATATCTGTACCCGCAGTAGCGGGTGAGCCGGTTCGAAAGCCTGGTCAGGAAAGCCCGCCATAAAGTTGCCTCGGTATGCTGCTTGAATAGCGCTGGCGGCCCAAAAGTCAGGTGGCACATCAGCAAAAGTAGCAGCTGGTCGAATCGGTTTAGGAGCAAAGGCATTGGCCAAGAGTGTGGCAAATTCTGCCCGACTGATAGTGGCGTCTGGAGCAAAACGACCGTCTTCTAGACCGCTAACTAAGTTGATCGCCGTCAGCCCTTGAACGAAATCAGCCGCCCAGTGTTGCTCTAAATCGCTAAATATCGGCTGGGTCGTATCTGGCTGCACAATATAAGGGGAAGTAATGTGGCTGGCACGGCCCATCGCCACTCGTCCTTGATAAATAAGCGCCGATAATTCACTGCGCGTCATCGGTTCCATCGGTCGCAGCACCAAAGGCTCTGGATAGTTGACCACCAGCCGCTGTCGGGTGGCAGTCGCCAAGGCATTTACGGCATAGCTGGGCACCTGAGCGCGATCGCGATAAATGCCGATATCGTCAGAGCGGCCACCAGCCAGGCCTAATCCATTGGCGACTGCCACCATTGCCTGAATGCGAGGAATCGATTCACCTGGGCGCATAGTGCCGTCGGGATAGCCGCTTAAAAACCCCGTTACATAGGCTTGATTGAGGGCATCGTAGGCCCAAAACTCGGGAGCCAGGTCGAAAAACTGTTTTGGCGATCGCGTTTGTGGCCGACTGGGAAAGCTGGCGCGCACAAAGGCTGCAAACTCCGCCCGACTGACAACCTGTTCGGGACGAAAGGTGCCGTCAGGAAACCCCGCAACCGTGCCTGCCTGCACAAGGCCATCCACGAAGGCGCCGGCCCAATGATCAGTCGTATCGACAAATCGGGCCGAACCCACTGCAGGCGCAGACGGCTCTGGGGTAAGCGATTGTGAACCAGCATTAGAGTCTGGCTCAGGAAAGTTGGCGGGCTGATTTAGCAGTCTAGCGGGTACGGCGCTAGCGTCGGGCAGTTCGCTAGCAATCAGGTCAATCGACCCGCGCAATTGGGGCGGCAGCAGATCATTGCCGCAGGAAACCAGCGATCGCCCCGTTTCGTTGAGAATGTCAAGCTGTCCGTTTTGTCGCACTACGTTCTTCCCCTCGTCTTGGGACTGGCCAAAATCAGCCGTGCCCGATCGAATCAGATGTAGGCCGTAGGTGCGATTATTGTTCACACGATTGCTGCGCAGTACCGGCTGAGCCGTGTCGGCGATTTTGATACCCGTGTCACAGCGTTCGAAGCTGCTCGTCAATACTAGGGGAGCAGCCCCATCTTGCAGCAGCAGCCCAATGCCATTGTTAAGTGAAAATACTCGCTCTAGCTGCCCTTTACTCTGGGTGATAAAAACCAGTCCAGCTACGCCACACTGCTCAAACAAACAGTCTTGAATCAGAGGTAGCGCTTGCTCTAGGGCGATCGCGCCATGTTGGCCGCACTGCCGCACCATCACTTTTTGCAGTCGCGGGCGGCCAGTGGCCAGCCAAATGCCAATACCTTGGGACTGTGGATTACTGACGTTGACGGTTTGCAGAGCCGCCTCATCCATCAACTGGCAGGTCACGGAACGGCGACCCAAAAGGGGATGCTGCACCGTATCACCCCCTTGAATCGTGGTGGCTGGGCGATCACCGGTAACAGTTCCTTGCACGACACAGCCCGGGGGAATAATCAGCGGAAAGCGTTCGCCGCTGCTCTCAGTGTATTGCCCCTCAGCTAGGCGGATCAGCGTGTCCCCTTGACTCAGCCGCAGGGCGGCGGTGAGGGTAGGCAACGCTTGGGCAGGTGATTGCCCATCGGAATCGTTTCGTCCCCGTTGGGGATCAACATAGAGCACCAGTTGCGCCATAAAATCTTGTCTGAGTGGGCAGGCTGCTTGACCGTGAATATCAATCGCCTGAGCGATTCTGCGGGTGGCCGCATTAGACAAACCGCTGCGAACGCTGACAAATTCTACTTCAGAGACGTCATCAATTCACCTCAGAAGCTGGAGGGCGCAATGTGAGCACGCCGACATTGATTCAGCAAGATGAGCGGTTCTTATTCAGCCTCAAAAAAATTAGCGGCTAAGTAACGACAGCTCCAGCGAATTGACCCATAGGCGCTACACTGCAAACGGTGGTCAAACCCGTGTTTGAGGAAAAAGCAGTGATGCAGCTAGTGATTGGCGTCAATATCGCGATCGTAGTGCTAGGTTTTTTCGTTGCCTGGCGACTCTGGAAACTTAAGCGCACGCTGACCTCAGCCACCGTTGCTCTAGACAGCCTGGAGAGGCAAACTCGACTGACGTTAGACGCTAAAAGCGTTCTGACACAGCTACAGCAAGGACGCGAGGCAGTTGTCCTGACGCGGACGCGGTATCGTCAGCTACAGCAACAACTGCACCAGCTACAGCAAATTTTTGCGACCACCGTCATAATGGTGCGACTAGTGCGAGGGGTTGTTAATGCTCGATCGCGCCAGTCGCAAAAACGGTGATTAAATAGAGGTCATCTCGGCAGTTTTTGAGCGGTGGTCAGTCACACAGCGGTTAGATCAGGAGATAACACCCATGACCGAAAATAAATCTGGTGCATTTTTGGGCGGCGTCGTAATTGGCACCGCTATTGGGGCCGTCACAGGATTGTTGGTGGCTCCTCGCACGGGCAAAGAGACTCGACAGTTCCTTCGTAAATCGGCTGATGCGCTGCCTGAGATGGTTGAAGATTTGGCAACTTCGCTACAGCTACAGACAGGACGCTTATCAGAATCCTCCTTGAAGCGTTGGGAGGCCACCCTGACCCGACTGCGGGAAGCGATCGCGGCGGGCCAAGAGGCCTCCCAACGGGAATATGCTGATTTAGTCAGTCAAGATAACGCGGCTTCGAACGATTAGGGACTGTCGTCATTTAGCTAGTTAATGCTGCGGCAGCCAGGGTTTCAGCCCCTAGCTTAGGAACTTAGGACAGACGCAGTAATATTTATTCCACCAGGTTTCTAGCATTGATTGATAACGCGCCCTGTGGCCATCAGGAGCGACAGGCTTCTAAACTTTTGTGGTGATTGATCCGATTTTTTGGCTTGTACTTTCATTTTTGCTGGTGTCAGTGAGTTTGACAGCAGTACTGGTGGTGTTGGTGCCGGCCGTAGTTGAACTGAGTCGCGCTGCCCGCAGTTTTGAGCGGCTGTGTGACACCATTAATCGAGATTTGCCGCCGACCCTCGAATCACTGCGCCAAACCACCCAGGAAATTACCCACCTGACGGATGATGTCCACGCTGGGGTGCAAAATGCTGGGCAGGCCATGCAGCAGGCTAACCAAGGCTTGCACACCGTACGAGGCCAGGCCAAACGGGCTCAGGTAAACACGCGCAGCTTGATGGCCGGGATGGGTGCGGCTTGGGCCGCGCTGACCAAACCAGAGCCGACCCGCGATCGCCCAGCATCGACCCCATCGCCGACACCGCAGTCTGCTACCCGTCCGTCTCACCCTCAAACCGCACCGCCGCCGACGGCGCCAACTAACCAAGACGATTCTGCCTCAGCCGGTTCGCTCCTCACCGACTCCAGCCTGCCAGTCTCCTCTCAAGACCAAGTTGGGGAATCGATGACAGCCACTCCCAACTCAGACCGTTCGACCACATCCACATCGCCTCCGGCAACCGAGACGCCACCCGAGACTGAGCCTGTTACGCCGCCACCGCCAAACACTAATCAGTTTTTCTGAGAAGTCAGCAGGCTAATCTCTTAGAATAAGTAAATATCTGTAAACAAATGAGAATTCAAAATACAAAGAGTTCTCGCATAGTTGATTAAATCGCGTGGGAAAAGTATGGGCACTTTGATGGCTTCTTGGCTCAAGCAGCGATCGCTGCAGTGGATCTTGGCACTCTGGGTTGGCGTCGTGGGGTGGACGTTGGCAACACCACCAGCCGCCGCCTACGATAATCCTGGCCTGTTACCTGATGAGCCCACGTTTGTCATTGACTTAGCGAATTCTCTGAGCAACGCTGAGGAAGAGCGTCTTAACGAACATATCCAAAGCTTTGAAGATGAAAGCGGTTGGAAAATGCGAGTGCTAACTCAGTATGACCAAACTCCAGGGCGCGCCGTTAAGGAATACTGGGGCTTAGACGATCGCAGCGTTTTGCTGATTGCCGATCCGCGCGGCGGCAATCTATTGAACTTCAGTGTGGGGGATGCCTTCTTTGACCTGCTGCCCCGCACCTTTTGGATTGAGCTGCAAACTCGCTATGGCAACCAGTTCTTTGTCCGTGACAATGGCGAAAACCGCTCTATTATCGAAGCCTTGGGAGCAATTGAAACCTGCTTGCGGAAAAATGGCTGCGCCGTAGTTCCTGGGCTGCCCCGAGAACAGTGGATTTTGACTCTAATTACCTCAATTGTAGGCGGCGTGATCGGCGGTTTTGCCGCGCATCCCCGCAAGCCTGGTCAGGTGATTGCTTGGCAGTGGGTGCTGATTTTTTCACCGCTGTGGGGCATTTTGTTCTTCGCCTTCGGGGTGGGACCGGTGGTGACTCGCACCAGCGATTGGATTCCCCTGACGCGCAATATTGCCGGATTTGCAATTGGCTTTTTAGTGGCCTATCTCAGTTCTGGGCTTGGGGATTCCTCCTCCCCATCGGAAACTTAGAGCGCCGACAGCGGCAGAGTGTCCTTTGCTTGACGTACTCTAGGCGTATCGGTCTTGTTCCGCTAACAGTGTTGGGTTGTCTAGAGCGCCTGACTGGTCGGAATGTGACTGTCTAAGTTGCCCATCACGATCGCTATGGCTTCTCCTCCCAAAATTAAGGCTAGCTTGCCGCCGGGGTTGGTGGTGCGGTTGGGCAAAACGGTATGGCAAACCATGTGGCAAGTGATGATGTCACGGCTGGCGCCCAGTGACAAGGCTGGAGCCTACACTCGTCCTGCCAGTGAATTTCGCGCCTTGATCGACTCCGCAGGCCCTTATTCCCCCGCTGCTAAGCGCTATCGGCTGATCGTGGGGATGGGGTGCCCTTGGGCCCATCGCACGTTAGTAACCAGGGCGCTAAAGGGGCTGGAGGAAGTGATCCCTTTATGGCGGGTATCGCCATCGCCGAACGAAGGTATCTGGCTGTTTGATAACCCTGGACTGGACTGGCGATCGCTGCCCGCCCTTTATCAAACCGCTCAATCCGGCTATAGCGGTCGCAGCACCGTTCCCGTTTTGTGGGACACCCAGACGCGCACCATCGTCAACAACGAAAGTGCCGACATTATCCGAATCCTGAATACCGCTTTCAATACGTTTGCCGTTCGTCCTGAATGGGATCTGTATCCATCAGACCGCCGAGCCATCATTGATCACTGGAGCGATCGCATCTATCACGCCGTTAATAATGGGGTTTATCGCTGCGGCTTTGCCCGCACCCAAGACGCTTACGAAGCCGCCTGCACCTTACTATTTGAGACCCTGGACGATATCGACCAGCATTTGGCTACCCAGCGCTATTTGGCGGGTGATCGTCTGACCCTCGCGGATGTGCGGCTATTTACTACGCTGTTTCGCTTTGATGCGGTCTATCACGGACTGTTTAAGTGCGATCGCCACCGGCTGCGCGACTATCCCCATCTCTGGCCCTACGCTCGCGATCTTTATCAGCAGCCTGGGGTGGCTGACACTTGCGACCTTAATAGCATCCGCCGCGACTACTACGGCAACCTGTTTCCGCTCAACCCTGGCGGCATTATTCCCCTAGGACCAGACCCTCAGGCGTGGTGGCAGTCGGTCCAGCGAGGCCAGGCCATCAGCCTCGCGTAGCCCACTTCTGGCGGATGTGAGGACGGATGAGTGGCAGAAAGTTGAGGAGTAGAGTCGGTAAAGTAAATATATGGCGATGGCGTAGATAGGGTGACGGGGCAGGACAGCACCCACTCAGCTTCTATTAGAATCCGTTAACGCTTCCTCGAGATGGGTTTGGTTATGAGCGAACTTGTGGCCACTGTCTTTACCTCTGTGGTTTTGTTGACCGTTCTGGATGGGACCATTTCTCACTACTTTCTGCGCGGAGTAATACCATTTCTCTGGAATAGCACTACAGATCGGAATGGAGAGCTTTGGGAGCAATGGGGACCGGGGAACAGGATGTGTAGCCAGAGTTTGGAGAATCTGTATAAGCAGGACAAGCCGGTAATTGAGAGGACACGAGAAAGTTGTAAATGGCGATTTCAATCAGATGATTCATCTAGAAACGGCGATCGCGTCTGCTAGATGCTAGGTATCCTTACTTTTTTAGGACTACCTGAAATTTGCCCCAAATTTTCAGATGCCCCACAACAATTCGATAACCATGGGCTTGAGGCAGACTATTGGAAAAAATATTGGCCCTGAGTATGAGGTTACGGATAGCCGCTTGAGCAAATCGTAGGGGATGAGGACGGGAACGATCGCGTTCGTGATGACTCATAGAGGAAACTGAGATGGTTTACCGCTGGATTCTATTGAGTGTTGTCGGTCTGGGCTTGCTAACGGCCTGTGATCCTAAGTCCGCCGTTGAGTCTGAGCCGGTGGAGCCGCAAGACGCCGAGTCGGTAGAACAGCAAGATGCCGCGACGACAGAAGCACCTGCCACGACAGAGGCACCCGCCACGACTCCTACCCAAACGGTACAGACCGCCACGGAGCCAACGGCTAATCCGGCCGAGGCGACGGCAGCATTGGCGGATACGACGGTGGTGCCGGGCGATCGCGTGGGGCCAGTGACCAACGGCACCAGCCGGGCTGATCTGGCGACGATGTTTGGTGAAGCGGCCTTAGAAGACACTGAAATTGCCGTCGGCGAAGGTTTTACCGAATCTGGCACGGTGGTGACCCCCGAGCAGGGCAAAAGCTTTGCAGTAATTTGGGTGGACGAGAGTCAATCTGAACCGGCGACTGTCAAAGACTTTGGACCAGCTTGGCAGACCCCAGAAGGCATTGGCATTGGCACTGATTTGGCCGAACTCCAGCAAATTCTTGGCCCCTTTGAGCTTTATGGTTTTGGTTGGGATTATGGTGGCACCCTCGTTTTAGAAGGGTCAAGTCTATCTAACTACCACGGGGCACTCATTTTGCGGCTACAGCCTGCCACCGCAGCTTTGATTGAGCAGCAACCCAGCGCTTTTGAGTCAGTGCAGGGCGACAGGCTGCTCTCTTCCGACGACCCGAATTTGGCAGACCTGAATCTGGTGGTGGATGAGATGATCGTGTATCTGAGCCCCGGACAGTGATGAATCAGGGATGAGAGCAAGAAAATTTACTGAGTCGCTGAAAAAAAATGCGACATCGGCCACTCAAATTAGGCGCTTGCTCATCGATCAACCCCCAGGAATATTCAGGAATACTCAGGATTTATTAAAAGCTTATATTTCGGGGGCCAGACTTTTCCTGATTTGGAATTTTTAATTGGGAAAACAGGATTAATAGACGATGCTACGACCCGAGGGCGCGTCATCAATCAATGCTAGGAACCTTGTGAGATGAGCCTTATTACGCCTCTCCTAACTCCCTAAGCTAGGGACTAAAACCCTTGCTCTTGAAGCCTTGACTAGCTGAATGGTGACAGCCCTATTAACCGGGTTGCCTCAAGGCATCTTAAAGCCTCTGGACAGTTTTGCCTGTGCGATCGCGCTAGCCCACAGCGCCGGTCGTTTTGAACTCTACCATAGCGTTGCGAGTGCATCCTGTGAATAATCATCTCCGTTCAAACCGCTGGTCTCCCATTGCTGACTATGCCTTACTAATTGGCTCTGGGGCGGGAGCGATCGCCTCCCTGGCCACCCAAAACGTAGCCGTCGCGACGGTGCCGATGGCGGCGCTGGTGGCAACGGGCCTGCTCAATCGGCGGCGCATTGATCAACTAATCAATCGCAGCGACGATAGTATCGCTGATTTAGAGGGGCAGCTTGTTTCGGAAGTTTCGGTGCTTTCAGAGCAGGTATCGGCGCTGCCGACCGCCGAAGCGATTACGCAACTGCAGCGGTCGGCGATGGCCTATAGCGATCGCAACATCACTCACTGCCTCGAGTCCATTGACCGCGCCGAGCGCACCCTCAACCAGCGAATCGACGGCCTAGAAGCGCCTGATCTGAGCAGCGTTCATCAGGAAATTACTGAGCTGCGAGACCAGTACACCAGTCTACACACCTCGGTCAACAGCGTCAGCAAGCAAATCGAGCGGTTGTCTAACCTGCCCCGTATGGAGGCGACCGAAACCGACGTGTCGCAGCTCAAAACTGAGGTGATGCAGTTGCGCGTCAGCTTAGAAAGCTTGGGTAGTGAGAGCAAGACTGCCCAGGCCACGCTACAAGATGCGGTGCGCCACCTTGATCGACGGCTGCGGCAGATTCCCAACGGCGCTGATCCGAACATGCTAAAAGGCGAGGTCAGAGAGCTTATTAAGGCCGTTTCTGACCTGGTGCCACGACGTGACTTTATGGCTCTCAGCGAAAAACTGCAGTCGGTGCAAGAAAGCCAGGAGCATCTGCGCCAAACCCTCGACCAACTGCGCTCATCACCGGAAACGGATACTCACAATGGCCATGTCACCACCACCAGTGAAGAATTGCAGACCCTGCAGGGTGATTTAGCCACGCTGACGACGGGACTGCGGCAGGTCGAATCACGATTAGAAGATATGGCGGTGTCGTTTGACATTACGGATGAGATTCGGGGCACAACGGCGACGTATCTGAGTGGTTTGCAGTGGCAGCTGTCGATGTTGGAGCAGCAAACTCAGGAACTGGTGGATAAGCAGCAGACGCTCGTGGGAGTGCCCAACAGTCGGCTGCCGCGTCCGCTGCCTCCGCTAGCCCCCGCCCAGCAGCCTGGCCTAGAAAATCAGTGTGAATGGCTGATGTCGCTGCGGGGTCAGTCGGGGGATGAGTCGGGCTGGTCAGCGGTTGATCAAGCGCTATTTCAAGCGCTGGATGAAGTCACCGAGCGACTGGTGCTGGTGTGGCCGTGGTCTTCGACGGTGGAACTGGATAGCCGCCTGGTGGAGCGCTTTACCGAGCTGTTAGAGGGGGGCTGTCGGCTGGAAATCGGCTGGTGTCATCCGGGCGATCGCCAGCAGGGGCGGCTGCTTAAAACGATCTCACGGCAGTGGCGACTCACTATTGCGCAGCGACGGCTGCTCAAGTCAACGCTCAATTTGCTGCTGCCCCTTAAACAGGCTTATCCCAATCGCTTTTCTTTCAAGATTTTGGGGACTAGAGAGCAGTTCATTATTTGCGACCAGCGCTATGCCATTTTGGGCCTGCAAGCCCTGCCCGCCACCAGCAGCGTCTTTCCGGAACTAGATTTGCGCGTCAAAACCGGGGACACTAATGTCATCATGCGGCTGCTCAATCGTTTTGATCATCCTGATGTACTGCCCGAAGACGCTGATGCCTACTTTAATCGAGCCGTTACCCGCTATGATCTGCGTGACGCTGATGGGGCGATCGCTGACTATGCCCAAGTACTGCGGCTGAAACCGGACGATGCAGTGGCCTTGAATAATCGCGGCCTAATTTGGGCGGAGAAAAATCAGTACCAGCGGGCCCTGGAAGATTTTGACCACGCCTTGAGCAAAGATAGTGAACTGTTTGCCGCTCGCTGCAATCGGGGCTGGTTGCAAATGCATCGCGGTTATCTCGACGAAGCGATCGCGGATTTTGGCTTAGCGATTCAAGCTCGGGTAGATTCGGCGATTCCGCATTTTTATCGCGGCCATGCTCACCAAACGCTAGGCGATAGTTTGGGCGCGATCGCTGACTTCACCCAGGCTATCCAAAACAATCCTCGTGCTTCTTTGCCCTACTGTTACCGAGGCGCAGCCTATCGACAGCAGGGTGATATTAGCCGTGCCATCAGCGATCTCGAAGCCGCCGCTTCCCTAATGCATGCCCAAGGCGACCACCGATCGCTGGCTCAAGTCACCCAAGCGCTCTCGACCCTTAAGCAGGCCCAACTAACCCAGCCTATTTCCTTACATTCGGCCTGATCGACCGTGAGCAGGGCGGCAATAGCTTGGTGTATAAGGCTTCTAGCAAAGCAATTGCAAAGTGATTTAGGCGATTGACAGACAGACTAAAAATTCATCTGGTTGTAGACTAATACTACGTGAAATTACATAATGGCTTTTCCAATTCTCTAGAGTTTAGGATCCTTATAGAGTTAGGAAGTAAGCTTTCAAGAACGGTTGATAAGTTCGCCGACGTCTGTAGCCTGTGTACAGCATTTTTGCCGCTAACGAGGTAAAAATTACCCTGAAGTTCTCATCTTTGAGCATAAGGGTCTACATCGCCCGACAAGGAATGCGGTTTCGGCTTATTTGGACAATCCTGCGGCAGGCTAGAATCGGCTGTTTTAGCATCGATGGCGATGGCCGTTAGCAACTGCACCATACATCTGCGCTTGCTGAGCTTGAGGCGGCTTCCCGAGCGACACTGTGATCTGCACAACGGCGCTAGTAAATCGCTGCGGCGATCGCGGCATTTTTTAATGGACTGGGAGACTTCCTTTGACTTCACCGCAGGCAAAGCCTAAACTGGCGTTCTGGCAACTCTGGAACATGAGTTTTGGCTTTTTTGGCATCCAATTTGGCTGGGGTTTACAGATGGCCAATACCAGCGCCATTTTTGA
>JBCCNE010000103.1:0-11194 GCA_039026015.1 Cyanobacteria bacterium P01_C01_bin.70
AACGCTGTCAACGACGCTCTTGTCGAAGAAAAAGATCTGCTCTAAGTCTTCGTTAAAGCGGACTTGAGCAGCGGTAAACTCCTGCAAAATTCCTGGCGCACTTCCAGTCAAGCTGATGTCGATGCCGTCGTCGGGAATTTCACCATCCACGCTGAAGTTCAACACCAGTGCTGTGCCGTCGGCTTCACTCACGATTTCAGGAGTGGTGCTGATGCTGACCACCGGTCCATCGTCCACAGGTGGATCAACAACATCGTCGTCTTCGATGGAGAGGGTGACTGAGCTGGCAGCATCGTCGATTGTGTAACTGTCGCTAGACTGCAGCGCATAGGTGATCTCTTCAACGCCCTCGTCAACATCATCATCAAAGACAGGCAGGTCAATGGTTGCGGTCGTCTCTGTAATGTTGACCGTGAAGCCACTGGCATCCTCGTTCGGGCCCACCAAGGTGGCTCCGGTGAAGACGGCACTACCCACATCAAACTCTGCCAACGAAGCCTGAACGTCGCTATCGACTACGACATTAAGTCCGTCCTCTGGGGGGGCTTCACTGAGGCTAAACGTCACGGTTGTGACTGTTTTGTCCTCTTCCACTAAGGTCGTGGGTGCGGCACTTACCCCCACAACAATCGGCTCGGGTGGGGGAGGAGGAGGAGGATCGCCCACCTTAACGCTGACGGTGGCGGTGTCGGTCCCTTCATTACCGTCGCTGACGGTGTACGTAAAGCTATCTTCACCGGTGAAGCCGGCACTTGGCGTGTAGGTAAAGGAGCCGTCAGCATTGAGCGCAACGGTGCCGCTGGTAGGCTCAGTGGTGATCGCCGCCGTCAGCGCATCACCGTCACCATCTGTGTCGTTACTCAACACACCACTCGTCGGATCGACCGTTAATGCGGTGTCAAAGTCAGTGCTGTAGCTGTCGTTGGTGGCGTCCGGTGGCGTATTGGCGGGAGCATTAGTATCTCTGAGCGTTAGAGTGACCGAGCTAGCATCGGGGTTAATGGTGTAGCCATCTCCCGGCACAAGTGAGAAAGTCGTCTGCTCTTCGCCAATATCGTCGTTACGCAGAGGGCCATCGGGATCGGTTACGGCCCCATTCTCAGTCCGATCTTCGTCATTAAAGATAGGAACCGTGATTGTCGCCGTTTGCTGAGTAATTGCCAGCCTTAAACCACTATTATCGGCTGGGGCACCCGGAATCGGATTGGCTCCATTTAGATCTGCTGAAAGAAATTCAAAGTCTCCCAAACCAAAGGGGATGCCGGTCGTAATCTCAAGGGGCAGACCGCCCTGAGGAGGAGGCTCGCTCAAACTAATCGTAAACGTAATTTGAGTGCCTTCGTCTTCCACTAGCGTCGTGATATCTGACGTCAGGCTAATCTCGGGAACCGCTGGCGGTGGCGGTGGCGGTGGCGGTGGCACCTGACTTGGATCATCAAAAATATTCACCGTAGCAGTGCCGTTGCTGACAGTGGTATCCGGAGAGACGGGGGTAACCGTCCAGGTAACAGATTCTGGACCTTCAGCGAGGAAGTCATTGGCCACCGGCACCGAAATGAATGCATTCGGCTCAGTGATAACGATATCAAAGGCAGAAAAATCTAGCCCCGGGGAAACATCAATAATGCCGGTGTTCAAACCGCCGGCAAGACCGCCAAATTCCAAGTTAATTAGATTCAATTCATTGTTCGCTGCCTGAGGGGTGTCGCCTTCGATGCGAACAATAACGCTCTCTCCCGGCGGGATTGCCTCATCAACCTTAAAGTTGAAGGTATAGAGAGTACCCTCTGACTCAATCAGGGTATCGGGGGTAGCGCTGAAGTCAACGTTGGCAAAATGGGCCGGATAGGATTGCTGTAGCTCAGATGAAAAGATGGTTTGGGCTTTAACAGCACCAATCTGTGTTTCTAATATCCAATTTTGACTAACGCCGGTTTGACCGACCCTTTGACCAGAAGCTGCTAGGTTTGCCCCTGTGAGCTGATGCAGCTGCTGCAAAAATAAGTGCCCCATGGCGCCTTTAGCAACTTGGCATCCATAGAGCAAAATGTCTTGGCCGTTTAAAACCTTGGCCCATTTTTGTAACTGTTCAACATAGTCATCGAGATTGCTCAGGCTAAGTTGAGTACTCCCCAACTGCAAACTCCCAACAGCCCCGTGGGACACAATATGCAAACTCGATGTTGATGGACGGGCATCAAGGGCAGCAGTAACTTGCTCAATGCCATCAATCGCCGGATCAAGCACTAGCACGTCTTGGGATGACAGATCGGCTAACAGTTGGGACAAATTATCGACCCTGGCATCCAGAATCACAAAAGCCGAATCAAGGGCCCGATCGCCCCCTGATTCAATAGGTATCGGTGAAGTCAAAAGCATTAAGATCGAATCCTCAGTAACGTACGATATGAAGGAATCAAGCGAACTATTTAGCAGACTCGTTACTTGGGCCTACGAGCTAAAACCCAGCACCCCAAACTTTGGCAACAACAAACAAAACCAGAAATTGATTCCCACAAAGAATTGCCGCTCCCAAAACAAGCTGAGTACAAACGCGGCGCTTGTACTTAACCTTAATGAACTCTAAGAGCAGCTTACCTTTGTCGCTAGAGTATAAAACTCCACAGATAGTCAGGCCTAACGACTGTAACAGCTTTAACACTAATAACAAGACCAGCAGCGCTGGAAAGCCCAGACACCGCATCTGTGTTGAGATCTAATCTCAATAATTCCTTCATGATATTATCACAGGTTTTTCATATTGAGGGGCTTGCTGTGTAAAGTTACGATGAAGCTCTGCGTAAATTCCCTGGTCATCGCTGACGGTGTAATTGGTCTTATTTGAAACGCTAGCCCTTAAGTAACCAGCGATCGCGTAAATCTGTAAGGCCCATTGGGGCGTGTTGTGATGGCAATCTTTAGTCAAGCGTTTTTCATCGATTCTTTAAATTACGTTGGCTAAAAAATACGCACTTAATTGACCTTCTTCTCATTTGCCAATTCATCCCTTTACTTAGAAGATGACAACAACTACCCTTCTCTATGAGGTCAATAGACTTAATCATCTATCCGCAACGTGCCGGAATTCGGGCTGGTTGACATCCCCGGAAGCCTTCCACAGGTGCAAATTTATCAATCTTGGTACAGTTCACCTTGCGTACGAGCAGGATGCTCATACTCCGAATGACGTTATGCCCCAGATATATAACGGGGCGCAGTCGCCGCGTTTTTGGCAGCTGATGAGATACAAAAGCGGCTTGCAGCCCTTGTCCTCAGGCGGAGTGGCGTCCCTTACGAAGTGGGAAAGTACTTGATTGCTGTTCACTCTACTCGGAAAGCAGTCGGCATTCCAATAACTGATCGCCAAACTCGAAATTTCTCTTGATCAGCAAAAGGCTTGCAAAACTTGCAAATAACAAAGGTCAGCATTTGCAAATTTTGCAACTTTAAAAAATGGCGGCGAAACTGCTTATGAGATGAGCTGAATAGCGATCGCAAAAAGCAAGAAGTCTTCTTTAAATCTGTAGCTATTGCCAACACTCAAGCCAGCAATTCTGAGGGGAGGATAAACTATCAACAGGGTATTTT
The DNA here is from genome assembly GCA_039026015.1 of Cyanobacteria bacterium P01_C01_bin.70. Taxonomy (GTDB): domain Bacteria; phylum Cyanobacteriota; class Cyanobacteriia; order Phormidesmidales; family Phormidesmidaceae; genus Halomicronema. The sequence continues at coordinate 3,589 of JBCCNE010000103.1, forward strand.
TGTTAATGCATTTGTCAAATACAATACAAAATCTCAAAGATCTTGTTGACGCCAAGCTTTAACGAGTGCGGCATCGTTTTACTGCCAAAATGTTCAAATGCCATCATTTCTCATAGTGTCAATCAAAGCATTTTATAAAGTTAATATAAAGAGGCTCTACGCCTCATATGACAATGGATTGGGGTATTAGGACTAGAATTATCCGTCTTCCACTAATCGCTCCCCTGAAGCTTAGGCAAAGTCCATGACTGCCAAAGGTTTCAAAGATTTATCAAGGCCTAGTTAAGAACGATATAAATACGGCATAAACGGCTTACTTCGCAGAAACTTTACGGGCTAAGTATTTGCACTGACTACAAGGGGTGCTAATCTCTGCGTATATCTTTTTCTACAAAGTTTTACTAGCTTATTGAGAAAGATTCTCGTTCAGTGGAAGACAGTTTGTTCAAAATGTTGATTCAAGCGCTAGTCCCTTTTTTAACGGAGGTATTCGTATGACAGGTTTGCTCATCTCGATTGTGGTTCCAGTTCACAATGGGGGAGAAAGCTTTAAAAAGTGTTTAGCAAGTTTGTCTGCCGTTAGGGATAGCTTCTTTGAGTTAATTGTCGTAGTGGATGGTGGAGTAGACGATTCTTGGCAGGCGGCTGAACGCTGGGGAGCCAAAGTAATCCGGCTGCCTCAGGCAGGTGGGCCAGCAAGAGCCAGAAATTTGGGCGCTGCCGCTGCCCAGGGAGACGTTATATTCTTTGTGGATGCAGACGTTTGCGTGCATCCGGCAACGGTTGAGCGAGTAGCGGTCGCCTTTGAACAGGATGATCATCTGGCCGCCCTGATTGGTTCCTATGATGATGCTCCTGGTGCTCCCAATTTCCTTTCGCAATATCGGAACCTGCTACATCATTTTGTCCATCAAACTGCAAGTACTCAAGCCACTACTTTTTGGGGAGCCTGTGGTGCCGTTCGTCGAGAGGTCTTCTTCAAGGTAGGAGGATTTGATGAGCGATATCGTCAGCCTTCTATTGAAGACATCGAGTTAGGATATCGGCTGACGGCAGCCAATTATCAGATTGGTCTTAGAAAGGATATTCAGGTTAAGCACCTTAAATGTTGGAAGGCTGGTTCGCTCTTGAGGGCTGACTTTTTCTATCGTGCCCTGCCTTGGACAAAGTTGATTTTGAAGAACAAGTTGTTCGTTAACGACCTTAACCTTAAGGTTTCTAGCCGTATCAGCGTGGCGCTAACCTATGGAATCTTGCTTTTATTAGTTCTGGCTCCGCTAGCTTCTATTTATGGAGCTTCAATGTCGGCAGCTTTATGGCTGGTACTCAGCCTCTTTACCTCGGTGATGATAGGGCTCAACTGGCAGATTTACGACTTCTTTTGGCGTAAGAAAGGCTGGTGGTTTATGCTCCGTGTTATTCCTTGGCACTGGCTGTATTACCTTTACAGTGGTCTAGCATTTGTTATTGGTTGGACTCGTCATCGTCTTTCTCAACTGTTTCCTGTCCCGCTGTCAGTTTCGTCTGTGAGATAAGGCTTATTGATTGATACTAAGCCAGTCTTTATTCGCATCCAGGACAGGACTTTTTAGCCTGCAAAACGTGTGGTTTGCCGAAGTGGTTTTATACTCTTTAGGCTAGTGATTTCTCAGGGATTATGAGCAGTTTTCATTCTACCATTGTCATTGGTGCCGGTCCAGCCGGGCTGACGGCTGCCTACGAACTTGCTAAGAAAGGAATCAGTTTAATTACTTTTGAACACAGTTCAAAGGTTGGTGGCATTGCCCGTACTGAAACCTACAAAGGCTACCGCTTTGATATTGGTGGGCACCGCTTTTTCACTAAGGTCAAGGAAGTTGAGAATCTTTGGCATGAAGTTCTGGGAGTTGATTTCATCAAGGTGCCGCGTCTTTCGCGAATTTATTATGACGGCAAGTTTTTCAATTACCCCCTCGAACCCTATGATGCACTGAGCAACTTAGGAGTTCTAAACAGCACATTTATTTTGTACAGCTATCTCAAGGCCAAGCTGCGCCCCTATCCAACTGAAGATAATCTTGAGCAGTGGGTGATTAATCGATTTGGCGAGCGTCTCTATAGAACTTTCTTTAAAACCTACACTGAGAAAGTGTGGGGAATTCCATGTGACCAAATACATGCAGAATGGGCCGCTCAACGTATCAAAGGGTTATCTCTGAGAAAAGCCGCCGTCAATGCTGTATTTGGCACTAACAATACTAAGACGTTAATCAAAGAATTTGATTACCCAATGTTCGGGCCCGGCATGATGTGGGAGCGATTTCAAGAACTCCTGGAATTTAGAGGCTGTCCAGTGCAGTTATCGTCTACGGTTACCAAGATCTATCGTAAAGAGTCCCGAATTCACTCTGTCGATGTCCAGCAAAATGGAGAAATTTGCTCTGTTTCAGGCAGTCACTTTATTTCAAGCATGCCGCTAACGGCCTTAGTGCGGCAGCTTGATCCGCCTGCCCCTGCCGATGTTTTAGCGGCAGCTAATCAGCTGAAATATAGAGATTTTCTGATTGTCTCACTGATTATTGATGAAGATCATCTCTTCCCAGACAACTGGATTTATATTCATAGTCCAGACTTTAAAGTAGGTCGTATTCAAAACTTTAAGAATTGGAGTCCGGCTATGGTGCCCGACCCTAAAAAGACCTGTTTGGGGATGGAATATTTCTGCAATCAGGATGATGGTCTATGGTCGATGCCTGACTGTGAGCTCATTAGCCTAGCGAGTTCTGAAGTTTTCAATCTGGGTCTCATTAAAGATCGCCATTGGATCCAGGATGGCGTCGTCATTCGTCAGCCTAAAGCCTATCCAGTTTATGACGAGGACTATCGTCGCCATGTTCAAGTGATCCGCCGCTATCTGAGTACATTTGAGAACTTACAGACTATTGGCCGCAACGGCATGCACCGTTACAACAATCAGGATCACTCAATGTTGACTGGTATCTTAGCCGCTCAAAACGTACTTGGAGCATCCCATGATTTATGGGATGTCAATACCGAGCGCTCTTATTACGAAGAGTTCTCTAAGGCCGCTTCTAAGGTCTCTAAAGAACCTGAGCTTATTGTGCGATAAGTATTTAGATGAAGAAGGCCTAAACTGTGCAAAAACCATCAAAACCCCGCGTCAAAAAAACTCAAAAGCAATTTTTCCAATACCTTTTTGTCGGTGGAATTGCGACTGTTGTCGATGTGGGAATGTTTAGCCTTTTCTCACAAGTATTTTCAATCGATTATCGCATCGCTATCGTTCTAGGATTTTGCTTCGGCGTTCTCACAAACTTTTCACTCTGCAATTGGATAGTTTTTGCTAGTAAGCGAAAGCCCCTCTGGCTGGTTTTTGTCAGGCATTATATTGCCAGTCTTTCCGTATTGATTTCAAATGAAATCATGATGATTTCTTTCGTAGAAATATTTAATTTTGAGAATTTGATTTTAGCCAAAATAATTAGTAGTGGTGTTGCTTTTATGCTCAACTTTACCCTTAAGAAGGTTTACGTCTACAACGACGCTAACTATAAGCGATCAGCCCGACGCTCACTCACGCCGACCCTGACCGAAAGGAGGTCTCAACGATGATTTCTGATACCAAAGATATTTCTATCCTAGCTGGCGGCCCTGCGGGTTTAGCCGTGGGCTACTACGCGCGAAAGCACAACATATCGTTCACAATTTATGAAGCGGGCGATCGCGTTGGCGGCAACTGTATTACCCATCAGCAAGGAGACTTCCGATTTGATTCGGGGGCCCATCGTCTGCACGATAAGGATGAGGATGTTACTCGAGAAGTTCAGGAGCTTTTGGGCGATGAACTGCATCGAGTCAGCGCCCCCAGTCAAATCTTTTTTCGAGGCAAGTACATTGATTTTCCCCTCTCGCCTCTCGACCTGCTGACAAAGATCGGCACGCTGGAGTTTTCTAAAGCGGGACTTGACTTTTTGAATGCCAGACTTAGCAAGACTGAACAGGACGGCAGTTTTGAGAGCCTGGCGCTCTATCGTTATGGCAAAGGCATTGCCGATAAGTTTTTGCTGAATTATTCGGAGAAACTTTGGGGCTTGCCCTGCCGCCAGCTTTCTCCCAATGTGTCCGGTAAGCGCCTTAAGGGACTAGATCTGAAGACGTTTTTAATTGAGGCGACGCTAGGAAAACTAGCCAAGACCCAGCACCTAGACGGCTCATTTTATTATCCCAAGATGGGCTACGGTCGGGTGGCCGAAAAGATGGAAGAGTTCTGCGGCCCAGAAAATATTCAACTTAACCACCGGATTAATCGAGTGGTGCATGATGGGCGCAGCATTCGCGCGATTGGCATTGCTGGCAGCGACCAGCAGTACCGGGTTAGGCAGGTTGTCAGCACGCTGCCGTTATCCCTGCTGATTAACATCATGGAGCCGGCACCGCCCGAATACATTGTGCAGCTGGCCAACAGTCTGCGTTATCGACATGTGCGGCTGGTGGCCCTGTTTTTAGATAAGCCCACCATCAACGGCAATGCGACGGTTTACTTCCCAGAGAAGTTGTTCCCGTTTACCCGCATTTATGAGCCGCGCAATCGTAGCCAGTTTATGTCGCCCCCTGGAAAAACGTCGCTGGTTGTAGAAATTCCCTGCCATCGCGAGGATGAAATTTGGAACCTGGCAAACGATGACTTAGCGGGTTTAATTGCGGGGCATTTAGCTGATATTGGCTGGATTGAACCGCAAGAAGTCATCGGCAATTGGTGTGGCCGCATGAACTATGCGTATCCCATTTTGGAACTGGGCTTTGAAGAGAAAGTCGCTCAGATTTTTGACTGGCTCGATCAGTTTGAAAACTTAAGCCTCTCGGGTCGAAACGGCAAGTTTGCTTATACCCATCTCCATGACATGATGCGCTTTGGCAAAGAAATTGTTGATGAGCAGCTTGCTCGAGTGCCACTGGCCCATGCCAGCTAAGTCCTTGACTCAGATTTGTCGCTTATCGCCGAAAAAGTATGCCTAAATCAACCTGCAAAATCGCCCTGATTGGCTGTGGCAGCATTGCCCAGGCAGTACATCTCGATATTTTGACGCGACTGCCCCAAGTAGAGCTAGTCGCGCTGGCTGAGCCCAACCCTGAGCGGCGGGCCCAGGCACAGCGTCGCGCTCCCAGCGCGATCGCGCTGCCCGACTATGGGGCACTGCTCGACAATCCCGACGTTGAGGGCGTCGTCGTGTGCCTGCCCAGCGCGATGCATGCTGAGGTCGCGATTGCGGCTCTGGAGCGCGGCAAGCACGTCTATTTAGAAAAGCCTATCGGAGTCAACGCTACCGAAGCCCAGGCCGTCATTGCCGCCTGGGAAAAAGCCCAGGTAGTTGGCATGATTGGCTTTAACTATCGCTTTAGCCCACAGTACCAGGCGGCTAAAGCGGCAATTCAGGCGGGAGAGCTGGGCCAACTCGTCAGCGCTCGCGCCGTGTTCTCCTATCCTCCCGGCACGTCGCCCCTGTGGAAGCAAAAGCGCGCCAGCGGTGGGGGCATTCTGCTGGATTTGGCCCTGCATGACGTCGATATCGCCCGGTTTTTATTTGATGCGGAAATCTCGACGGTAGCCGCGGAACTGCAATCGCACCTCTATGAAGATGACACTGCGGCGCTGCAGCTAGGCCTCAGCAATGGCGTGATGATTCAAATCTTCACGTCGATGAGCACCGTTGATGAAGCCCGCTGGGAAATTTATGGGCAGGCGGGCAAGCTGGTGGCGGATCGCTATCGCGAGACCCGCATTGCCATGACGCCGTCTCATCGGCCGGCATCGCGCACGGCTCAGCTGCGCACCAGTGTGGGCAAAGCAGTGCGCTCGTTGAACCCCCGCAAGATTCTCGCCCCGACCCTGGAGCCGTCCTATCAGGGGGCGATCGCTGAATTTATCACAGCCATTCAAACTGGGCAGTCTGTGTCGCCAGACTTCGCCGATGGCCTCAAGTCGCTAGAGATTATTGAAGCGGCAGAAGCTTCGGCTCGCACCGGGCAAATCATCTCTATGGCTGAGAAGGCAGCCGTTTCATTTTCCTCTGTATAGGGATTGCGAGATCGGGATTGCGAGTCTAGTCGAAAGGATATTTGCGGCCTGCTGCGCGCGGGCAGGGCCGACGCTCTTGGTCATCACCGCCGAGCAGGGTATCGCCCCGACGTTCTCTATTGTTAGTTCTTCGTTCTTATTGTTATGGCTTATTCATCATCAACTGCGACGGCCCAGAAAGATCGCATTGTGGTCATTGGTCTCGATTCGGCTGACCCGGATTTGCTGCGGCTATGGGCCAGCCGGGGGCAACTGCCGTTCATCAATTCGCTGCTGGAGTCGGGCTCCTGGGCGCGGCTGATGTCAACGCGGGGCCTCTTTTCTGATTCGCCGTGGCCGACGTTTAATACGGGAGTGCCGCCTTCCAAGCATGGGTTCTACAACTTTCAGGCTATTCAGTCGGGCACGACGGATATTGTGCGCGTCGGCGAGCACTGCAGCCGCTTTCTGCCATTTTGGTGGCTGCTGCGCGATGCGGGCAAGCGGGTAGCCGTATTTGATGTGCCCAAAACCAAGCCTATTCCTGGGATTGACGGCATTCAGGTGGCGGGCTGGGGGGAGGAATATCCGCTCATCGAGCAGTCGTCGCTGCCGGTGCCGCTAGTGGAAGAATTGACGGCGCGGTTTGGCCAGTATCCCCGGCCGAAGGAGCTGTTTGACCCGACCCTGAAGCACGAAATTAAAGCCCGCGACACGCTGCTCGACAATATTGAGCGCAAGTTAAAAGCGATTGAATTTTTGCAGGGGCAGGACGATTGGGATCTGTTTATCACGGTGTTTGCGGAAGCGCACTCGATCGGACATCACTTTTACCATCATCACGACTCCCATCACTGGGGACATGATGTCGAACGGGCAGCCGTGATGGGGCAGGCTCTGCCGAGCACCTACGTGGAGTTAGACAAGGCGCTGAAGCATCTGTTAGAGGGGCGTCTGGACGATACGACGGTGTTTTTGGTTTCGGTTCATGGCATTACAACGAACTATTCCGGCAGCTATTTGATGCCGGCGGTTTTAGAAAAACTGGGCTATCAGGTGCCCCCCGAGAGCAGCGGCGATCAGCCAAATACTAAGAGCTTCTCCGCGCAGATGAAAGATTTGCTGATTCCCAATGCGCTGCGCAGTTTTATTAACGAAAAGTTTGTGCCGCAGTCCCATCACGATGCGATGTTTTCGCTGCAGTTCAATAACAGCATTGATTGGCAGAAGACGACGGCCTTTTCCCTGCCAACTGAGCATTTTCAGGGCTTTCTGCGTATCAATTTGCAGGGCCGGGAACCCTATGGCACGGTGCCTCCTGATGCCTACGATGAGCTGTGTCAAAAGCTTTGCGCTGACTTAGAACAGCTCGTCAATCCCGACACCGGTAACTTGGCGGTGAAGCGAGCCGTGCGGGTAAGCGAAATTTATGCGGGCGATCGCCTTTATGACCTGCCCGACATTGTGATTCAGTGGGCCGAAGATGGCCTGATTCACCGCCTGCATCATCCGAAATTTGGCATCGTTTCAGGCCACGACATTATTCGTAAG
>JBCCNE010000104.1:0-11153 GCA_039026015.1 Cyanobacteria bacterium P01_C01_bin.70
CGGCTTCGATACCGACGTGCCCGGTGAGCTGGGCTTAAAAGCCTTTGAATTGGCTCAAACCCGGCGCCCATTGTCTGCCGTCCTCCTGTCAGGGGGCGTGTTAAGCGCCGTTTTTAAGGCTCCAGAAACGATTGGGCCGCTGTTAGAGCAAATTGCCATCGGCTATCGGCTGGGCTCTACGGCCAAGCCGTTTTTGGCTCAACGCTGGGAAGACCACTGGGAGCGATCGCTAGATGACTGGCGCCAGCACCTTAACTTTCAGCCCATGACCCACTATCAACCCTAACGCTGGCGTTGCTGAGAGAGTGGAATCAGTCTATGAGTTGCCGCTCAAGCTGTGGATACAGGCAAAAAAGGCAGCACAATTGCGAAGCGATAGCCGAGCTCTGAGGTGCCCTTTAGAGCCATCTTGCCGCCATGGCGCTCAATTAAATGACGCCCTAGAAGCAGTGAGAGTGTTTCCCGCGATCGCACAATCTCAGTTTTAGTCTGAAAATGAAGTTCCGGCTTAGCGGCTTTAGTGGTCGGGTCTTCACGCCCAGTAGCTCGCGCCAGGAGTCGAGCCAGCATTTCGAGTTCTTTGTCAGTGTTTTCTAAGCGCTGATGCAGCGCCGTCACCGCTGGAGGAATGCCGTCGCCCAACCAGGGGTGAGCCATTTTGATGCTCATGTGCAAACTGCCGTCGCGTTCGGCGCTGTGGATTTGTAGAGTACCGCCTTCGCCAGACAACTGCACAATGCTAGACAGCAGATGATAAAGCAAATATTTCACAACGTCGCGATCCAAAGTCCACAGCCGAGAGCCCGGTTCGACCGTGAAGCGAACTTCCTGACTCTTTTTCTCGAGTTGGGGTGCCAGCATGCGCTCAACATGCTGGCCAATCACTTCTACATCTACGGATGTGGGTTGCAGCGGCTGCATTTGGGCCGCCAAGCAGCTAAGCTCTAAAACTTCATTGGCAATTGTTAACAAATGCTGGCTGCTGGCATGGACAATATTGGTGTACTCTCGCTGCTTATCAGTCAAAGTGCCATAAATCTGGCGGCTGAGTACATTTGCCATGCCAGTGATAGTGGTCAGGGGGTTGCGCATGTCTTGAGCGAGCTGGCTCATCAGCGTTAACCGTACCGTATCAAGCAAATAGCTTTCTGCAGCAGCCGGCGGGGTAATCGCGGGATGAGACGTGCCCGAATCGCTTAGCGCGCTCGCGAGCTGATGGCGCTCAAACTCGCTCACGCTCCAGCGAGCTAGGAGTTGCATAAAAGCGATCGCGTCTTCGGAAAAGGTGCGCGGTTTAACATCCATCGCCGCCAGGAGCCCCAGACACCGGCCTTCCGCCGTCAGTAAGGGAATGCCGATATAAGATCGAATGCCGTATTCGCTGACGAGATAAGACTGGGCATAGGGGCTATCGGCTGTAATGTTTGACAGCACCAAACTGTGTTGCGCTGACAAAACAGTCTCTACCAGGCTGTCGAGCAGGGGCAGGCGTCGAGTCCGAGCCAGGGGATTCATCAGGCCGAGGTGTGAAAGTCCCACTGCCGCTCTCAAGATCAGAGCCTCTTGAGAAATTCCCCCCACAAAACTAATCGGAATTCTAAGAAACCGAGCAGCCGTTTGGGTCGCCTCTTCAAACAAGGGAAATTCCACATCGGCTAATGTCGAAGTCGGTTGTGTATTCGTTAAGTCTGAGGGCGGTTTTGAAGTGGCAGGAGAAACAGAAGAAACTTGGCCTGCGACCCGCTGACGTTCCGATTCGAGCGAAATAGTTGGCTTCATAAATATCACCGAATTGCCCTAGCTTTTCAAATACATATATAAAGTATTCCCGTAGAGATTCCTTCTCTAAACTAATTATCCTGTAGGATTAAAAGTTCCGTAATTTCTGTCAAAAAGATTAGGCTGTATCCAAGTTTTATATTTATGGTGCGCCCGCTTTAGCGATGCCTGGCCTCACCTTTAGCTCACGGACAAGATGCTGAGACGAAAAGCATCGATAAATTTACCAATGTGGGATGATCTCAAAAAGTCATTGGTTATTACAGCCTATTCAAGGCCTAGCAAAAAGCCCATGAAGCTCTTGATTTTTAAGGTCTATGGAATTCTTTGCCTGGTGAAGTAAGGCACACTACTTGAGGAGGATGGCTTCAAGATACTTCTATATCTTAACTAGCTTTAAAGACACCGTAAGCCGATTTCAAGAAATCTCGTCAGTCAACAGAATTTTCACGGATAAAACTGCTGAAAGATGCTGAACACAGCACTCCCTGAGCTGATAAGGTGTGCTACTTTATCTGAACACAATAGATATCCTTCACGAATAGACTTCGCCCCCCTTCCGTCCTCAAAAATTGGCAGAAGCTGTCCTTATAAATGCCGGGCTGCTTCTATGGAGGCTTAAAAGTCACCCAGCATGGGGGGATTTATGGGGGCGATCAGGATTTATGCAAGTAGTCTAATGACTTCAGAGGTGATTTACAAACTCTGTGAACGTCAATGGCATCAAAACTATGCACTTTCGGAGGGATTTAGTCAAAGAACTGCCAAAGCGCTTATGCGGCCTGATTCTGAAGGCTCTTTAAGATTTCCTCTACAAATTAGCACTTAGACTATATTGCCGAAGCTCACTAGTTTCAGAAACGCTGTATGGTGTGTTTCTGTGGAGCCTCTCTGAAATCTTTACTGGGTCAACCTTGATCGCGATCGCTGCTCCAGTTATTAAGAGTACCCAAAGAAGCACTAATTCTAAGGAGCAAGGAAGGGTTCTGGAATTGTTGGTGATCGCCATCAGGTGATCTCGCAGCGTCAAAAAAGTCCCCCGTGACGGTAAGGGCATCCCCGTATTGAGTCTTGCGCTCGCTTTAGGGCACCGTCATCAATTAAACTTGAAAGCCTTGCGGCATGCGCATTACCGCGCCCGCTCCGCAACCTTTGGTACTAGGTCCCGTTCGTGGGCAAGATGCTGGCACCAAAAACATTGATGAATTTGCCCCTGTGAAAGGCTCCAACAACGGCGCTTCTGCACGCCGCTTCCCACAACAAGCCTGTAAGCGCGCTGGAGTCCTTAAAATTCAAGACTCTTCGACCCAAGCGGGATGATTCATCAGGGCATCCATGACCCTGACTCCTCGTAATTGGTTTGTCAGCGGCAGATGCCCGGCTGGAGCCTGCAAATTCCAGCTGAATTCTCCCGGATAGCGCGTCCAGATTTTACCGGTTTTCCAAGCAATTTTTGGCCAAAAGCGCTCCCAGTCTTTGGCGACGCCCAGCCAGATTTCTCGCTGTTTAGCAAAGCCAAACTTGCCCTCTGAATAAAGCCGCCACAGGTGATCAAGAATTTGCAGATCAATATTGGGAAAGGTATTGACTTCCGTAAAATAGAGCCACTTCCGCTTAACCGCATTAGGACCCGCTAACTCAAACATTTTTTGCAGGGTCAGGCGGTCGGCCAGCTCGAAGTCTTGCGCAATCAGCGCCGTTTGAATTTCGCTGTAGTCCACTTGGCAGGTGGTCGGCAGCGGCAGCAGACCCTGGGGAAAGTGGGCCTTTAGAAAAGCACTAACGTTGTCATTGGCCGCTTGATGGAGGATTTGCAGCGATCGCCCTGCCGCGATCTCCGGTTCAGTCTGCTCTTTGGCCGCCAACAAAAAATCCATCAAGACTTGATACCCGAGCTCTCCTAATTCGCTGAGATGAGTCAGCGCTGCCAGCTGCTGTTTGAGAGAACCCCTGTAAAGATGGGTTTTGAGTAATTCCAGCAGTTCCCCTGTGGATGATGAGTTGTCGGCAATAGAACTGCTCATATGGTGTGACAAAAAATATTTAATGTCTGAATTGAACAAATCAGCGGCTCTGCTTTAACAGGGACCAGAGAAAAATGATTTGTTGTTCCCGATCCTACAACTCAAATTGCCTACAAGACCAGGCAAGATGGAATTCAAGCTAGTTTGGATGGTCAGGCAGAAGGCGTCAGGCATTCATGAGAGGGAGCGAGAGCAGGCTCGCAATCGCCCGGATGATCGGCTCAAAGCGCCTAAATTATTTTCCTGATTAGGGTTTGACCTGCCGCTGCAATTTTTAAGGTTGATCTGACGAGCGGCAGCGGCACGTTTTAGTAGCGCTTATCACGGATAAATTTGGGGGGCTGTCCACAATGTAAGGACTGTCGTAAGCTAGCCCTAACAGCCCTGATTCTTCCTTTAGCGCCTATGTATGAACGCATCACTCCCCCAACAACTGGTGAAAAAATCACCTTTAAAGATGGTGAACCCGTTGTGCCCGATCTGCCGATTATTCCTTTTATTCGGGGCGATGGTACAGGAGTCGATATTTGGCCTGCAGCTCAGGCAGTATTTGATGCGGCGGTGGCGCACGCCTATGGCACTCAACGGCGCATCGTCTGGTTCAAAGTGTATGCCGGTGACGAAGCCTGCGATCAGTACGGCCAGTTTCAGTATTTGCCAGAGGACACGCTCCAGGCCATTCGCGATTTTGGCATGGCAATCAAAGGGCCGTTGACAACCCCAGTGGGGGGCGGCATTCGCTCGCTAAATGTCGCGCTACGGCAAATCAATGACCTATATGCGTGTGTCCGGCCCTGCAAATATTACGCAGGCACCCCGTCGCCCCATAAAAGTCCCGAAAAGCTGGACGTGATTGTCTATCGCGAAAACACTGAGGATATCTATCTTGGTATTGAGTGGAAGCAGGGGGATCCGACAGGCGATCGCCTGATTAAGCTCCTGAACGAGGACTTGATTCCCAGTACGCTCGAGCACGGCAAGAAGCAAATTCGCCTTGATTCGGGGATTGGCATCAAGCCTATCAGTAAATTTGGCACTCAACGTCTTGTCCGCCGAGCCATTAAGCATGCCCTGCGACTGCCGCCAGCCAAGCAGCAGGTAACCCTGGTACACAAGGGCAACATTATGAAGTACACCGAAGGAGCCTTTCGCGATTGGGGCTACGAGCTGGCGACCTCAGAGTTTCGCGCTGAATGCGTCACCGAGCGGGAGTCTTGGGTGCTTAGCAATAAAGCGGCGAATCCCGACATTTCCATTGAAGACAATGCCCGCAAAGTAGAACCGGGCTACGATTCGCTGACGGCAGAGAAAAAGGCCGAAGCTTGCCAAGAAGTCGAAGACATTCTCAACAGCATTTGGGAAACCCACGGCAACGGTCAGTGGCAAGACAAGATCATGGTGAACGATCGCATTGCCGACAGTATTTTTCAGCAGATCCAGACTCGCCCCGATGAATACTCCATTCTGGCGACGATGAACCTGAACGGTGATTATCTGTCGGATGCGGCGGCGGCAATTGTCGGCGGTCTGGGGATGGGGCCCGGGGCCAACATCGGTGACACCTGCGCCATTTTTGAAGCCACCCACGGCACGGCTCCCAAGCACGCCGGCCTAGATCGCATTAATCCCGGCTCAGTCATTCTCTCGGGAGTCATGATGCTGGAATATATGGGCTGGCAGGAGGCTGCCGACTTAATCAAAAAGGGCATTGGTGCAGCTATCTCCAGCGGGGAAGTTACCTATGATTTGGCTCGCATGATGACACCGCCCGTTGAGCCCCTGAAGTGTTCGGAATTTGCCCAAGCCATCATTCAGCACTTTGACGATTAGAACTATGCTCAATTGCCTGCTAATCGCTGATTACAGCTTAGGGCGCGTCGTCAATTAAGGCTAGAAATCTGGCGGAGTAAGCATGACCGCGCCCGTCCTCTTTGACAGGCTAGGGGCGGGAACGCTATTGCCAAAGCCTTGGATAGCGGGGCATTTTGCCGCGAGGCTGATATCTCTTTTTTTGACTGCTGCACGGAAACCAACCTAAAAGCCGTGTAGTTTTCACTAGCTATCCATAAGTTTTGCCCAGTGGCCCGCCTCACTGGTGAGCGATTGCTTTGGCGATCGCTCTTATCCCTCATGCTTCGTAAACGACTGTCAAGGTGGCTAACTGTCTGGGCAGACTAGCATTAACTGGATAGTTGGACTCTCTTTGGAGCAGCGCAATGGGACTGTTTGAAAAAATCACGGGCGAATTTGTTGACATTATCGAATGGCTCGACCAGAGCGACGATACAATCGCCTATCGATTTGAGCGCTTTCAAAACGAGATCAAAATGGGAGCCAAACTAACCGTGCGTCCCGGTCAAAAAGCCGTTTTTGTCAATGAAGGGCAAGTTGCCGATGCTTTTGACCCCGGCATGTATACCCTCACCACTCAAAATATGCCGATTTTGAGCACGCTTAAAGGGTTTCCCTACGGCTTTAATTCTCCGTTTAAGGCGGAAGTTTACTTCTTTAACACTAAGATTTTCACCAACTTAAAGTGGGGGACCTCAAACCCCATCGCAGTGAACGTGCCAGACTTGGGCGGCACCGTGCGGATGCGGGCCTATGGCACCTACAGCATACGAGTACAGGACCCAGTGCGGCTGCTGCAGGACTTAGTCAGCACCGATGGCCTATTTCAAGTCGATGAAATCAGTGACCAAATTCGCAACATGCTGGTGTCGTCATTTGCCACTTGGTTAGGGCAATCAGGGCTTAACTTTGCTGACTTTGCCGCCAACTATCGCGCCTCTGGCGAAACTATTCGCGCTGCCATTCAGGCAGACATCGAGGAATTTGGCATTACCCTGCCCCATTTTTTGATCGAAAATATTTCCCTGCCGCCAGAAGTAGAGCAAGCTCTCGATCGCCGTACCTCCATGAATATCGTGGGCAATCTGCAAGACTACACTCAATATCAGGCGGCCAATGCGATCGAAGCCTCAGCTAAAAATCCCAACGGCGGCAATCAGGCGGTAGATCTAGGAGTGGGCCTGGCGATGGGGCAGCAAATTGTTAACGCCATGCAGGGGCAAGCGGCGACTGCGGCCCCGGCGGCTCCGGCTCCCACCGCTGGCGCACCGCCGCCGCCGCTGCCCGCCCAAACCCAATGGTTCATTACGCGGGCGGGGCAAAACTTTGGTCCCTTTGCCACTAACCAGCTTTTAGCCAATGGATTGACCGCACAATCTTATGTGTGGCGCAACGGCATGTCGGGCTGGCAACAAGCTGCCAACCTACCTGAACTAGCCACCTTATTCGCTGCGCCGCCACTGCCGCCTCAGCAATAGGTGCGATCGCAGTGCATATAGGCTCACAGTTCACCCATGACCAGTTCCACTACACCCTCCACCGGCGAAGCGTCCCTCTGTCCGGGATGCGGAGCCGGATTAGTTTTCAATCCGAAGCTGGGCAAGCTGTCCTGTCCCTATTGCGATACCTCTAAGACCGTCATGGGCGGTTTGGGGACGGTGAATGAAAATCCGCTGCAGCAGTCGCTGGAGCAAGCGGCTAAATCGGCTACGACTACTCGTCTGTCAGCCAAGGCCCAGCAGGTAGAGTGTAACGGCTGTCATGCCCTAATCAGTTTCGAGCCGCCTGAGGTCGCGGGAGACTGCCCCTTTTGTGGCACTCACATCACTGCTCAGCCCAAAACGGCCGATCCCGTCATTACGCCTGGGGGCATTTTACCGTTCAAACTTGATCGCAAAGCCGGTCGACAAACGCTGACGAAATGGCTGTCAACTCGCTGGTTTGCCCCCTCAAGCCTGAAGCAACTGGCGCAGCATGAAGCCTTGACGGGGATGTATCTGCCGTTTTGGACGTTTGATGCCCACACTCGCACAAGCTACTCTGGCCAGCGTGGCGATTATTATTACGTGACAAAAACTCGACGGGTAAGAAACTCTGACGGCGAGTGGGAAACCAAAACCTATAAGGAGCGCCGCACTCGCTGGACATCGGTTTCGGGAAATGTCAGCTGCGCTTTTGATGACGTCCTCATTCCAGCGGTTAGGAGCGTTAATCTGCAGCGGTTAGCGCAACTGGGCCCCTGGCCCTTGAAGCATTTAGTCGCTTACGATCCCGCCTTTCTCCAAGGATTTCGGGCGCAGCGCTATCAAGTTAGCTTGGCCAGTGGGCATAGCAAAGCCAAAGACGAGATGGGCAACCGCATTTACTCGGCCATTTGCTCAGACATTGGCGGCGATGAGCAGCGGGTGCACTCTCGCAATACGACTTATCGCAATGAGACTTTTAAGCATATTTTGCTGCCGGTGTGGATGGCGACCTATCGCTTCAAGAACAAGCCGTATCAGGTAATGATCAACGGTGAGAGTGGCAAAATTCAAGGCGATCGCCCCTATTGTCCGTTCAAGATTGGAGCCGCGATCAGCGCCGGACTGCTGAGCGTCGCTGCCATTTGGGCCGGCTACAACTACCATCAAGGCTACTGGCAGCTACCGACTTGGCTGACAAATCCAGGTACCTTGCTGCCCATACCAACACCCTCGCCTGCTCCCAACGCGCCCGACTCTACGGAACTACCCTCGGCGACTCCATCCTCCACGACTCCGGCAACCCCAACAGCTCCTGCGACACCAGCGCCCAGCGCGGCGTTTCAAGCGGGGTTGAACGTCGCTTATGAAGCCGCAACCAAGACCCAGGCGGCCCAGAGCCCGGCAGAGTGGCAGGAAATTATTAATCTATGGGCAG
Source organism: Cyanobacteria bacterium P01_C01_bin.70 (assembly GCA_039026015.1). Lineage (GTDB taxonomy): Bacteria > Cyanobacteriota > Cyanobacteriia > Phormidesmidales > Phormidesmidaceae > Halomicronema. The sequence continues at coordinate 8,556 of JBCCNE010000104.1, forward strand.
AGGCGATTGACACTTTGAAGCAGGTGCCGCCGTCTGACCCGAACGCGGCGATCGCCCAGCAAAAAATCCAGGACTATCAGCGCAACTTGAACTACGCCCGCGAACAATTACAAAAAGCTCAATAATTTCTTAATTTTTGGTTCTTAGGTTCTCGATTGGCAATGCTGGGAATGTCTGCTGGCCTTATTCCCCGGTGCGGTTTGGATAATTGTCCAACCCTCCGCAGACGGCTCGGGCCATCTTGATGGCTCTGGCTCGAAGGCAAGCGCCCGCCCTAAACGCCTCATGACCTCGCTCCCTTATTTCATCACCCTTGCGCCCTCATGGCCGCCGAAAGAGGTTAAGCAATTGCCAAAAAGATTACACAAATTTAAACAATGATTTACTTTAAGGTTGAGTTAGTTGCGGTTTTGTTGTGTTAGATTACGTGGCTGAGATGGCAATACTAACGGTTGGCCTTGCTCATGCCCTTTCTTCATTGCTGAGGATGGACTGCGATGGATTTGATTACCGCACTTGGAATCGTGGCTGGCACGCTGACGACTTTTGCTTACCTTCCCCAAGTTCTGAAGACTTGGCGATCGCGCTCGGCTGACGGCATGTCTTGGAGCATGTTAATTGTTCTCTGTGTCGGTATTGCTCTGTGGCTGGTCTATGGGGTGTATGCCCATGACATGCCGTTGATTATGGCTAACCTGCTAACGCTGGTATTCTCCTCCGCCATTTTGGCCGTCAAAATTCGCTACGAAGCCATGCCCAAGCTGCGGGCGCAGCGCCAGTTGGTTACTCCGAATGCGGCGACTCTGCCACCGTCGCTGGCTCAAGATTGGCAGCTTGAGACTGCAGTCACGTTTACCCAGTCTGAGCCGGAGTCGTCTTCGCCCGTTGCTTAAAGCTTTCAAAATCAATCACGTTGGAAGTCTTGGCTGCTTGCCAAATATCGTGAATCACGGTGTTTAGCGGCGGCAACACCATAAGCACGAGTTGACCAAGTCCTGCACCCTCACGATCAGCCACTTTCATCACGTGGGGCATATCGGCCCAGTCGGGAGCGACTAAAAAGACTTCGTTGGGAGTTGTCACCAAATGCTTGTCATGCAGGGTGGTGTCGAGTCCATGTTCGTCCAAAAAGGCGACGAGTTTTCGCACCATCTGCAGAGAAATTTGTTTACGCAGGTTGGCGATGGTGCGAATTTCGAGTACCTGCTCCCAGGTATAGATAACGGTAGGCTTTTTCGGATTGCCATACTTTTGCGGCACGATAACGCTGGTGCGATCGAGATAGGCTAACCGACTTGACGTGGTTTGAGTTAATGCCAGGGTTTCTTGACGGGTAAATCCTTCCATAAAGCAAACGCTAGAGATAGGGCGATCACCAACTCCCTTACTCAATACTGAACGCACAACTAGCGCCGCTGCTGGAAGTTGATTTTTCCTCAGCAGCACCGGTTTATGATTCCTACTTTAGCGCACGTACACCTGTGTAAACGTTGTGCTATCTTGTATACGACTTTGAGCGAAGTTTTAAGATTCCTCTACTGATAGCGTAAATTTTGCTATCACGCGCCACAAAGCCCTAGATGTGACCTATGATATGGGCTCATTCAGGAGAGAGGCTTGTCCTCGATCTATCTGCCAATTTGGTCGCTCAACCCGCATTCGTCGTCAAAGGATTTAGGTTTCATGGTCCAAGAACTGCCCCGTACTCGGTTTCAAGGCGCGTTTCCTGAAACTGCCCCGACCGCATATCCCGTGTTTTATCGCACCTACAGCCGCAAGGATGAGCGGGAGGACGGTGAACGAGAGACCTGGCAGCAGGTGTGCGATCGCACCCTGACCGGCCTGACCGAACTGGGCAAACTCACCCATGACGAGCGCGAGTTGATTGGCCGCATGCAGCGGGAAATCAAGGCGCTGCCTTCGGGTCGCTGGCTGTGGGTCGGCGGTACGGCCTGGAGTCAAAAGCCGGAAAACTTTTCTGGTGCCTACAACTGCACCAGCACCAACGTGGTGGACTGGCGCGCCTTCGGCCTGATGATGGATCTGGCGATGATGGGCTGCGGCACCGGTGCCGTGCTGGAACCTAAGTACATCAACCAACTGCCAGCTATTCGTAATCGGCTGAATGTACGGCAGGAAGGGGCGATCGGCACTACACCCGTCGGCCAGCGGCGCGAACGAACCGAGGTGGTGATCAACGGCAACCAGGTTCGCATTCACGTAGGCGACAGCCGCCAGGGCTGGGTCAAGTCGTATCAGGTTATTTTGGAACTTTCCAGTGACGATCGCTTCACTGACACCGTGGATGTAGTGGTGGATCTTAGCGACGTACGGCCCGCTGGCGAAAAGCTGAAGGGCTTTGGCGGCGTGGCGAACCCAGTGAAGCTGCCGACGCTGTACGAGCGCTGCGCCCACATTTTGAATAAGGCCGTCGGACGCCAACTGAATTCGGTGGAGTGCTGTCTGCTGATTGACGAGGCGGCGGCGTGCGTGGTGGCCGGCAATATTAGGCGATCGGCGGGGATGCGTCAGTTCGCCAGCGATGACAACCTGGCGGTCAACGCGAAAGACAATCTCTGGCAGCAGGATGAGGACGGC
>JBCCNE010000105.1:0-11138 GCA_039026015.1 Cyanobacteria bacterium P01_C01_bin.70
CCAGACTCCCCGACCAACCCTAAAGTTTCTCCTGGAGACACGGTAAACGAGATATCTCTAACCGCTGTAACGAGGCCAGATTTAGTTGGAAAAGTCACAGAAAGATTACGAATATCTAAACTTGGAGAAACCATAGAAACCAAAGATAAAAATCAATAAACTGTGGACTAAAGACTTGCTTTTAGTGACAAATTATTCTCAACAATAACCTTTAGAGGTAATTGATCAACTCTGTGAACGTCAGTGATGCCGAGGTGTTTACTCGTTTAGGTAAGTTTAGTGCGAAATTGCTCAAATGCTTTCTCAGTCTTACTCTGAGGACTTTTTGAAACATTCTCTGTAAATTAGCGTCTAAAACAATAAGCTCACCGTCCCGCATCAAAATTTTAGTAGCTTAATAATAGAAAAACCAGGTAACCGCTTGAGAATTTGTATCAAGATACTCTTTTTGTAACTGTAAAATACAATTAAGTTATTGCCATTCTAAACATATCTCCCATACCGTACTTACTTATAAATTCCAATATTTAGCTTTTTGGGAATTCGCAAGGTACGAAAATAATGTTTAGCAATATGCGATCGCTGCAACGATATCTGCGCCGAATTTTGCTGGGGATATTAGCTTTAACTCTCGTCGTGACCCTGGCTAACTGTGGTGGCCCTGAGGAAGCCAGTGATCCCGCTGTCCCTGACGAAGCGGCGGCTCCGGCTGAAACTGGCGCGCTAGTGTTTGGCTCCGGCGGGCAACCAGTGAACCTGCGTCCAGGCGATGTGACCGACGGTAATTCGATGTATGTGCAGCTGCAGATTTACAACTATCTGCTGAGCAACGAACCGGGCGGCACTGAGCTGATTCCCAGCTTGGCAACGGAATGGAGCGCCTCGGACGATGGCTTAGTGTGGACGTTTAATCTGCGGGATGATGTCATATTTCATGACGGCACGGACTTCAATGCCGAGGCTGTCGTTTTTAACGTCAATCGCTGGTGGGATCCGGAGTTTGAGTTCGGCTACCGCGCCGAGGGTCACCTCTATGAAATCTGGACGGACTTGTTCGGCGGTTTCAAAGGGGATGAAGGCTCAACGGTAGTGGACGTGCGGGCGGTTGATGACCTGACGGTGGAGTTTGAGCTGGCGGAACCGTTTGCGGCGTTTCCGGCGGCGATCGCCTCCTCCTACTTCGGCATCGCTAGCCCGACTGCCATCCAAGCATCAGGGTCGGCCTATGGTACCCCGTCTGGCCTGGCGGTGGGCACCGGTCCCTTCGTCTTTGAAGAATGGCGCAGTGGCGATCGCATCACCCTGTCCGCCTTTGAGGGCTATTGGGAAGAGGGCCTGCCGAGAACCGAGCAGCTGGTGTTTAGCTTTGTGGAAGACCCGGCGGCACGTCTGGCTCAGCTCCGAGCAGGCACGCTAGATTTCACCGTTGATCTGACCCCTGATCAGCTCTCCGAAATCGAGTCCGACGCGAACCTGGAAGCGGTCTTTCGACCTTCCTTCAATGTGGGCTATCTGGCGCTGAATCCCACCTATGAGCCCCTGGCGTCGGTGGAAGTGCGGCAGGCGATCGCCCAAGCAATTAATAAAGCTGAGATTGTGGAAGCTTTTTGGGGTGATTTAGGCGAGACGGATGGACACTTTGTACCGCCTTCTCTGGAAGATTACACCAGCGCCGAAGTCGATGACTACGAGTACGACCCCGAGGTGGCGCGGCAGGCGCTGGCCGATGCTGGCTATCCCGATGGCTTCACCCTCGATCTGTGGTACATGCCCGTGAGTCGTCCCTATTTTCCGAACCCCAAGCCCATTGCTGAGGCCTTTGCCGCGGAGCTAAGCCAGATTGGCATCACTGTAAATCTGCAGACCAAAGACTGGGGCGCCTATCTCGAAGATCGCAATACGGCTCCCGGTTTCCAATCTTTCATGCTGGGCTGGACGGGCGATTATGGTGACCCCGACAACTTCCTGTTTGCTCACTTTGGTCCCGGTGCGACCCAGGACTTGGGCGACTATCAAAATTCTGAGCTGTTTGACATGCTCAACCAGGCCCGGTCAGCCACCGAAAAGGCCGAGCGTGAGACAATTTACCAGGATGTTGATCGCATATTGTTTGAAGAAGCGCTGCGGATTCCCATCGTGCACTCTCAGCCGCTGCTGGCCCAGCGCACCAACGTCGAAGGCTGGTCGCCTAGTCCCTTCTCCAACGAGCCGTTTACCACCGTCGAGAAGTCTTGATCCGTCACTCAGTCGGGTGAGCAACGCCCACCCGACGACTGTTTTAGTAGGCACTGCCTAACCCGACGCCTTCTCTGGCGATTCCCCATCACCCCATCACTCCATTACCCCATCACACCTATGGGTCGCTATATCTTTGCTCGCTTACTTCGTCTCATCCCGGTACTGCTCGGCATTTCGCTGTTGGTATTTCTATTTTTGCACCTGATTCCCGGAGATCCCGCAGTGACGATGCTGGGCGATCGCGCCACCCCCGATCAGGTAGCGGCCCTCCGAGAACGGATGGGGCTCAATGAACCGCTGCCGCTGCAGTACCTGTCATTTTTGGGTGACCTGATGACGTTTAATCTGGGCACTAGCATCTTTACTGGAGTGCCCATCTGGGACGAAATTCGCCTGCGCTGGCCCGCTACCTTTGAGCTGTCGGTTATGGCCATGCTGATTGCGCTGGTGCTGGGCATCCCCGCTGGCGTCGTCGCTGCCGTCCGCAAAAACAGCTTGGTGGACAACCTCACCATGAGCGGCTCGCTGCTCGGGGTGTCGATGCCGGTTTATTGGTTAGGGTTACTGCTGGTGTACCTGTTTGCCGTTAGCCTGCAGTGGCTGCCGCCCAGCGGTCGCATCGGAGTTGATGTGGGCTACACCTTTGAGCCCATCACCGGCTTTTATCTGTTTGACGCCTTGATTCAGGGCAACTTTCGGGCGTTGAGTAATATTCTGGCGCATCTGGTTTTACCAGCGCTGACCCTGAGTACGATTCCGCTAGCAATTTTGGCCCGTATTACTCGCAGCGCTATGCTCGACGTGCTGTCCCAAGACTACATTCGCACCGCCCGCGCCAAAGGGGTGTGGGAGTTCTGGGTGGTGGCTAAGCATGCGTTGAAAAATGCCATGCTGCCCGTCGTCACTATTGTGGGCCTGGAATTCGGCACTCTCCTGGGTGGCGCAGTTTTGACCGAAACGATTTTTGCCTGGCCGGGCATTGGCAAATGGATCTATGAAGGGATCCTGCAGCGAGATTATCCGGTGGTGCAGGGAGGCGTGGTGTTTGTGGCCCTGGTGTTTGTTCTGGTGAACCTGATTGTGGATATTTCCTATGCGTTTTTGGATCCTCGGATTCAATACAAATAGGTGTGCCCATCGTGGCGGGTATGGCGTTGGGATCAGGGAAAGGTGCGTGGTTGGGTGGCTGGTTCTTGTTTTTGGGTTCTTGGAGCTTCGTTCTTCGTTCTTTGTTCTTCGTTTTTCCATATCTTCTGTCTTCAGCTATATCGCGTTATGACCACCACCATTACCCCCAACCGTCTCTCCCGTCTGTGGCAAAATCGTGCGGTGCAGCGCTTTCTGGAATCCACTTCGGGCCTGATTGGCCTGGGATTGACCCTGTTCATTACTTTGGCGGCGCTGCTGGCCCCCGTGCTGAATCCCTACGATCCGGCCACCGATCGCAACTATGCTGCCCGACTGCAGGGGCCGAGCGGGGAATTTTGGTTTGGGGCCGATGGCCTGGGGCGCGACATTCTCACCCTGGTTTGGTACGGACTGAGGACCTCTCTGATGATTGGCCTGGTCTCGGTGCTGCTGGGGCTGATGGTGGGAGTCGCGCTGGGATTGGCCGCCGGCTACTTTCGCGGCTGGATTGAGGGCATTATCGGCTGGTTGACGGATGTGATGCTGGCGTTTCCGTCGATTTTGTTAGCGATCGCCGTGGTGACGGTCACGGGACCCAGCGTTATCAGCGTTATGGTCGCCGTGGGCATTGTCCAAATTCCCAAGTTTATTCGCCTGACGCGCAGCATGGTGCTGTCGCTGCGGGAGCAAGAGTTTGTCCAAACCGTTCGCGCCTTTGGGGCGAGCCCGCCGCGCATCGTGTTTCTGCATATTTTGCCAGCGAGTCTAGCGCCGCTGGTGGTGCAGGCAACCTTGGCGATCGGCACCGCCACCCTCGAAGCCGCCGGCCTCGGTTTTCTGGGCCTCGGGGCGCAGCCTCCAACCCCAGAACTGGGCACGATGCTGTCTGATGCCTTTAAAGGCGGCTATTCCCTCTCGGCCCCGTGGACTATCGTATTTCCGGGATTGTTTATTACCCTAACGGTGCTGGCCTTTAACCTGCTGGGAGATGGTTTACGCGATGCCCTTGACCCTCGGGTCAGTCGCTGAAATCAGAAAAGTTCTCGACTTAGCCCACTCTTTTAACGTTCCTAACTTGGCAAAAGCCGCTCCACTGCAATCTTCAAGTCCGGCAAGGCCAGCGGCGTAATACAGATTCTCCAAACTCTCGCTACACATCCTGTTCCCCGGCCCCCTTGCTCCTAAAGCTCTCCATGCCGATCTGTAGTGCTATTCCAGAGAAATGGTATAACGCCCCCCGAAACCAAGGTCAGCACCTCACGGTAGGTACCAGCTTCGAGGTGTCGATGCATCTAGAGCTGACGATTGGGCAAGTGATGGGCATAGCAGCTGCTGGCGTTCGTCAACAGGGTTTATCGGTAAGGCGCTTTCGGCCCTTTCACAGGTCTATTTTTCGAAGTCTTTCCAGCCTTAACTGATGCTCTGAGCTAAACAAAGCCTGGAAGGCCAGCAGAATGGCACTGATGCAAGCAAGCGCCGTCCCTGCCGCCAAGGCAAAACAAATCACGATTTGATAGCGTACCGCATTCGCTGGATTTACCCCGGCAAGAATTTGCCCTGTCATCATGCCGGGTAAACTCACCAGCCCCAACACCATCATGGAATTGATGGTCGGGATCATCCCCGTGCGCAGGGATTCCTTAAGCGTCTCGTGGGCAGCTTCCCAACGCGTTGCGCCTAGCGCTAAAAGAGATTCAATCTGCGATCGCCGACTGACCAAATCTTCCATCAACCGGTCTAAGGCTAAAGACGTTCCAGTGAGCGTATTGCCCAAAACCATGCCCAACAGAGGAATAACATATTGCGGGTTATACCAAGGATGAATATGAATAATGCCCTCTACCAATAACCCGGTGACAAAACCACTGGCCGCCAAGATGGAAACAAAGCTATTCCAGTAAATCAAAGGGAAGCGGCGGCGGGTCCGGTTGACCGAAACATTGCCCGCGATCGCACTCATCGTCAGCACTAGCAGCAACACCCAGAAGGGATTATCCAGGGCGAAAATCCAACCCAGCACGTATCCCACCAACAGGAGCTGCACAATCATCCGAAATGCGGCAATGCTTAATTTTTTAGCTAGGCCAAGCCGCAACCCGAATGAGAGAACAATGTTAATTAGAATCAGCGCTGCTGCAAAAGCTAACTGCCAGTTGGTGATGGGAAGGTAGTTACTGTTCATGCCGCCACTTTGGATAACACTAACTTGCGGGCCGCCACCCGCTCTATCTGAGCTGGGTCATGGCTAATCCATACATAGGCTTTCAGAGAATCCGTTTGTTGCCAATGAGCAATCAGCGTTTCCAACTGCTCGGTCGTGGCTTTATCGAGGGATGCGGTCGGTTCATCTAACAGTAAAACCCGCGACGATAATTGCAGCGACCGCAAACAGGCCACGACTTGTCTTTCCCCGCCTGAGAGTTGCTCGACAGAACGGTCTAAAAAATCGGCAGAACGGCCCAGGCGAGATAGGTAGGCAAGAATTCTAGAGCGATCATAGGTGCTGTTGCGATGGATGGCCAGTTTGTAAACCTGTTGTAAGTTGGACTCGACGCTGCCTTCTGACAGAGCCGGTTGCTGGTGTAGATAAATGACCTGTGACCGAAACTGAGGCATATCTAAGCTAGACAGTGACTGCCTCTGAAAGGTAATCTGCCCTGACTGAATCGGATCGAGCCCCGCCAGAGCCCGGAGCAAAAGGCTTTTGCCAGCCCCAGAAGGGCCGACCACCGCCAAGCGATCGCCGGGAAACAGATCAAAGCTCAGATTTTGCCAAATCCAGCGACCTCGAAACTGTCGGCCGATCTTAGAAACGGACAAAATTGGCGCCGACTGAGTTTCCAAAGGAACCGATAAGGCGTTTTCCAAGGTATTTTGACCCATCACTGCAACCACCCTGATTGAAACTAATCAGGTCGTTACTAACATCGCGTAACTAAAAAATTTGGTTCTGTTACGAGAGTTACGGCAAGGCATGAGGCACCCCATAGATTTCTTTAGCCTTGTTAACTGATACGCGGCCACCGGCGTCCTTATCAACATTGATGGCCGTATAGATAAGTTCTCGAAACTGTAGCAAGGATGGCCAATGCTTCAGCCCGTTTCCTGATAGGTAATGCGAAGGTGTGTATCCCTGGCAGGGAATGGAGTCGCTGTGAAAAATTGGCGTGTTGGTAAAAGGTTGGCGTTGGCGTTGGCGGTTGTTTTAGTCTTGGTGGGGGCAACAGTCGTGCAAAGCCAAGCTCCGGAACCACTCATCTTAGAGAGAACCGGTGCCTTTTGTGCCGATGACCCCTACTGCTTTAACCGCTATCATCCTGACATTCCGGCGATCGCTACTGCGGCACCAGGACAGCCGATTGTGTTTGGCGCCCGCGATGCCTTGGATGGGCCTTTTGGGCCTGGTTCCACGGCAGAAGATGTGGTCGCTGCCGATTTATCACTCGTTCATCCTTTAACGGGGCCAGTGTTTATCGAAGGAGCCGAACGGGGGGATGTTCTGGCTGTCACCGTTGAAGACATTGAGCCCGACCCCTACGGTTACACCGTGATTGCGCCCGGATTCGGCTTTCTTCGCGATCGCTTTCCTGATCCTTTCATTGCTAACTGGAGTCTGGATCGCACGGCTGCCGTCTCGCCAGAAATTCCGCAGGTGACCATTCCCTTTGCTCCCTTCACCGGCTCTATCGGAGTATTGCCCGGTGAGCCCGAGCTAGAAACTTATCTTAGCCGTGAAGCCGAACTGGCCGAAGTGGGCGGTATTGCGCTGACGCCTTTGCCCACCGGAGCCCTCCCGGCCGATCTCTGTGGCCCCGACGGCAGCGATCGCGATCGCTGCCTCCGCACCATTCCCCCGCGCGAAAATGGCGGCAACATGGACGTTAAGCAAATGCAGGTCGGCACAACTATTTTGCTGCCCTGCTTTATTGATGGCTGTGGCCTGTTTATCGGCGATGTTCATTACGCTCAAGGAGATGGCGAAGTTTCCGGCACGGCGATTGAAATGGGCGCTACGGTAACCGTTTCAACCGCAGTTCGCGAAAGCCTGGGGGCACAGATAACCTCACCTCAGTTTGAGGGTGAGGATCAGCTCAAGGCTCTCGCTCCAGACTTGTTTTACGCTACGACGGGCATTCCCATTAAGGCCGCCGGGGAGATTCCGCCTTATCACACCTATCTCAGCAGTGAAACCATAGAACCTTTGCGCAATCTCTCTGAAGATCTGACGCTGGCGGCCCGTAATGCGCTCATTGATCTAGTGGATTACATCGTGACTAATCATGGTCTTACCCCCGAGCAAGCCTACGTGGTGGCTAGCGTCGCGGCCGATTTGCGCATTGGGCAACTAGTGGATGTGCCTAACTATTTGGTGTCAGCCGTGTTGCCGTTGACCATATTTAATGAGCTAGAAGCTTCTCAGAATCCAGCTGATCGGGGCACCCATGAATCGTCGTAACTTTTTGAGTGGGGCCCCGGCCGCAATCGCCCTCTGGCCGCTCGTGGGCCACACGCCCTTTCCCCAGTGGAAAGTCTATCGTCAGGTTCACCTGTTTATTGTGGTCAGTCGAGAAGACTCTACCGCCTATGAGCTGGGGCAGGCGATCACGACGACCCTGGCGACCGAGCTGCCTGAATCACAGGCTATGCTTACTCGTGCCCGCGATTGTCTGCGACTGGCTAGCCTGATCAGTACTCATCAGCTGGATTTGGCGTTGCTTCATCGCTCTGAACTGACTACTTGGCAGCAGGGAGAGCCGCCCTTCAATCAGGTCGAAGCGGTTCCCCTGCAAACGCTGTTCGAAATCGGTGAGTATGTGCTGATTAGCCGAGCCGACTTTCGAGCCGAGCATGCCGCCTTAGTGAGTCAGACGCTGCGATCGCACCTTTTCTCTGAAACAAAAACACCATCAGGGTAGTCATAACGTGGTGCCAGGCAGCATGGCGCAAAGCCGCAAGGCTTTCGAGTTTAATTGATGACGCGCCCTAGAAACCCTTATGTTGATTCAGGCTTTTTCGCCATGATAAAGATAGCCTTGTCTTTGCTCGGTTGCCATTGATAGTCCAGTTCAAACCCGGCACCGGTCAGGCTGGCTACCAGTTCTTTGGCGGTGAAGACCTGAACAAACGGAAAAAACCCTAAGAGCCTTCCAATGGGGCCGATGATCTTAAACCAGCTCATGTGGTCTCCCAGACAGGCAGTGCTGGTGACAAAGATGCCGCCTGGCTTGAGCATTCGATATACCTGGGCGATCGCCGCCTCCTTGTCTCTAAGCAAATGCAAGATGCTGAAACCTAAAACCGCATCGAGGGACTGCTCGGGGATGTCGAGGTCTTCAATCGCGGCCTGCTCGAAGGTCACATTGTTAATCTGCTGGGCATCAGCTTTAGCCTGGGCGATCGCAATCATATTCGCGGAAAAATCGATGGCGCGGAGATGCTTCACGTAGGGAGCTTGAAGAATAGCAGTTGAGCCAGTGCCACAGGCGATTTCCAGCGCCTCCATGTCGGGGCGAAAGTAGCTACGAGTGACGTCTAATTTCTGCTGATAGGCGGCTTCATCCGCGATCGGCTGCCGGGAATATTTCTCGGCGATTTTGTCCCAAAATTTGGTTGACTGAGACATCTTTTCATTCCCGAGGACTGCTGTATTAAGGAAATCTCACAAGAGTCTTTAAATTAAGACTAGATAAGCATTTGAGCGATTCTTTGCCAGAGTAACCTAACCAGATGAAACCCTGACTTTATTGGCGATCGCGGCGTTTGCGAATCATTAATAGTCTGTCAATCTTAAATTTGTAAGTTGGGTAAAGTCCTCCGGGCATGGCTGAGGGCAAAGCACTCGCTGTGCGAACGCTAAAGCCCCAGCGTAACCCAACCCAATCCTTGCCTCTTTGGGTTTATTTCCTGCGGAAAGGCTCCGCCAATACTTCGTTCTACTCAGCCTACATATACCCCTTTTTAGGGTTGACGCTGCCCTAGCCTTGAACAGCTTAATGATGACAACCGCTAAATTTGAGTTTACCAATAGACAGCTCACTCAACCCTTAAATCCGAAAACTTGGAATCCATCTCCCAGCTATTCCAGGCGCTCTAATGCAGAAGCGGCGTGGAGTGCGACCTGCGGCTGGGAATGATTTTTAAGCTGCTCTAAGGCTAGGGTGGCGCGAGGATCTTCGAGCAGTTCCCAAGCATGCGCTAGCGCCTGTAGAACGGCTGGCGCTAACTCACTGGGAGCATCGTGAGCGGCCCAAAACGATAGCAGCGCCGTGGCTGCCTGAGTTTGTAAGGGGCCCTCTGGGGCTCGCCCTAAAACTTGAATAACTTCTAAAACGGCGGGCTCGGGAAGTTGAAATAAAGATTGCTGTAAAAACGTCACTGCCAGGGGAATTTCCGTCCAAGAGAGGGCGCGAATCAGCGCGATCTGCAAGGGTAGCGGGGTGAGCGGTGACTGCAACTCTGTGGCGAGCACGCTGACGGCCCCCTCGGTTTTTAAGCGTCCCAGCGCGATCGCCGCCTGCTCACAGACCGAAATCTGCCAGTCTTTGAGCAGGGGGGTTAAGACGGGCAATAAAGCTGACTCATCAGCCTTGATGGCGGCCCAACGTCCTAAGCCAACCGCAGCGGCCCGGCGTACGGCGGTTACCCGATCGTGCACCGCCGCCGTCAACACTGGGAAAATCCGCTCATCCCGAAAGTTACTCAGCGCTAAAATCGCGGCTGACCGAATTTCCGGGTCGGCATGGGGCGCAATGGACAACAAGGGGGAAACGACGCTAGCATCCGGAATTTGCGACAGCGCGTGGAGCGCGTAGGAACAGGCGGCTGGATGAGTGAGTAATGAGGCCAGGGGAGGAATCGCCGCGGTGCCCTGACTGGCCAGGGCATGGGCGGCAATGGCCGCTAGATCAGGATCGGTGGTCTCTTGCAGAACGCTTACCAAAACGGCAATCACGTCTGGCCCATGAAATTTACCCAGCAAGCGCCCCGCAAACCAGCGCTCCTCTAGATCCACTTCGGGATCTTCCAAAATTGCGATCAGGGGCTTAATGGCGATTGATCCCAGTGCTGGCAGCAGCTTTGCCATGTGCCAGCGGGTTGAAAAGTCGCCAGTTTCTAAAACCTGCAGGCCCAGCGCTAGTACGTCCTCCTGCACCGCTGGTGGCCACTGATGAGGCTTGCGATCGCCAGACGTTTGCAGCAGCTGACGCAGGATGTTCACAACGTCACCCCAGTCTCCGCATCTTGCCGCTGCTTTTGCGGCTTCAACCTGTTGCAAAACCATCGCGATTTCCACTTTTCATCAACTATTGTTAGTGCGATCGCTGCCGTTCAATATTGATACTAACAGACTGCTGACTTGGGAATTACTGCTACACCTTCACCCAGGGAAGATTTCGCCAAATCAAAATGAGTATTTCGGCAAAAGAAATTGCCCTTCGCCTGCAAATAAACAACCGTTTTATGCTGGAGCTGCTATGAGGGCGATTTCCTCGTAGGCCACCTAGATCAAATTAATACAGATCAAACGCTACGTCACAAAGCTGATGATTTTTATCCTCAAATTGAATCGCCGGTGCCGCCAGTAAATTTAATTACTTTCAATACAGAATTATTCCAAAAATGCATCGATTTGATGCGACAGGAAAATTGGAGATTACCAAACAGTGGTCATTTATACGGAACTAATAGAATTGGCTTCCTAAGATGCGAAACATATTGTGACAAAACAAAATAAAAGCATATTTTTTGTTTCTGTCTGCAACAGTTATTCG
>JBCCNE010000106.1:0-11124 GCA_039026015.1 Cyanobacteria bacterium P01_C01_bin.70
GCGCTGACAATAGTGCCAACTTACGAGTGTTTTAACCGCTGTACGTACTGCAACTTTCGGGTTGCGCCTCAGCAGGATCGTTGGCTGTCGCCGGCAGCGCTGCAGCAGCAGTTGATGCGGGCGCGATCCCATGGTCTAATCGAAGTTCTCGTGCTGAGTGGGGAGGTGCATTCGGCGAGTCATCGTCGGGCTGCCTGGTTTCAGCATATTTTGCAAATTTGTAAAGTTGTTTTGCAGCAGGGGTTATTGCCGCACACAAACGTAGGTCTCGTGAGCGAGGCGGAGATGGCACAGCTCAAAGCGGTCAATGCCTCAATGGGGCTGATGCTGGAACAGGTAACTCCCAAACTGTTAAAGAGCGTACATCGCCATGCTCCTAGCAAAGTGCCCGAACAGCGACTCGCCCAGCTTGAGCAGTCGGGAAGACTCAGGATTCCGTTTACAACTGGACTGCTGCTGGGTATCGGTGAATCGGCGAACGATCGCATCGATACCTTGCGAGCGATCGCCCACTGTCATGATCGCTGGGGCCACATTCAAGAAGTGATTTTGCAACCTCATCAGCCAGGAACTCGTCAGATGGAGGCTGAGGCAAGCTTTAGTCCGCAGGCGCTGGCGGAGTTTGTCAAAGTTGCTAGGCAGCACTTACCGGCTGAGATTGTGCTCCAAATCCCCCCAAATTTGGTTACTGATCGTCAATATGTATTGAAGGCGATCGCCAACGGCGTGACCGACCTAGGTGGACTCGGCCCTAAAGATGAAGTTAATCCTGACTATGATCACCCCACACCGTCAGCAATGCGCCAACTGCTAGAAACGCACAATTATGATCTGCGTCCCCGGCTACCGATATATCCGCAGTATGACAGCTGGTTGTCTTCTGAAGTGAAGCCAATTGTGAAGGACTGGCGCAATCGCTTACAGAACACAGGGTAGCGTTCAGAGTGTAGAAGAGGATTCGGCGTGCGGCGTGCGGAAAAGGAAGTCATCACCTACTCATCATTATTCGTTTACCCTAAAGCCTAGGCAGACTAATTCTTTTGGAATGGCTGAGCATCTCACTATGCCCATTACCCGATCACCTTCAAGCCCTCTTGGCGGGCTCTGACAACACGCTGTCCTTGCTTAATCCACTCATCCACTCTCACACCTTGGCCGTCCTTCACGGATCGCTCAACAAGCTCAAGATTGCTCTGGGATTATCCAGTTCTCCGACCAAGCGACGAACCGGTGGCGGGGCAACCTTAATCAAAGTGGGCGTTGCGGCGATTTGATCGGCCTCGGCTTGTTCTGGATGTTTTGAAACATCAATCATCTGTAGCGTGTAAGGCTGATGTCGAGACCCTTCTAGAACGCCTTGTAGCGTTGTCAGAATTTCCTCGGTCATGGCTGAATGACCGGATACAAACAGTCGGAGTATGGTTCCTGTCCCTTTAACAATTGTTGCGGACGCCGTTTCCTGAGAGATTGATGCAGGCTGTGACTCGGACAGGTCAAGGATTAAGTTATGGTTTTCCCACAGTTGAGGAAAGTGCGATCGATGGGTTTCAAGCACTGAGGGGTCAATCTGCTCAGGACTGGGACGCAGGCAAGTCCACTCTAGGTTGCCTAGGCCAAAAACAGCGTTTAGCAACCCCTGGTAGCGATAAACAAAGGGATAAGCCTCGGCGGCCATGTGGATTGCGGAAGTGGCAGCATTTTGCCAGCAGTCCACCGTAGCGGTAAAGGCTGGGACTAAGAAATGGGGTGATTCTGGCAGCCCTAGCTGTTCCTGCAGGGCACCGCACAGATTGAGATGCCAGTGCGATCGCTTTTGTTCATCGCGGCAATAAACTAAATCTCCCCCAGGAGTAAAGACAGCAATGCCCTTAAACACTGGAGGAGATGAGGAAGGAGTCGGATTTAGCGTCACGACGGCATCTAAACGCGGCCTCTGAGCATCTGAGCCATCTCATTTTGCCGAGGAGACATTTCGAGAGCTGTCTCTTCCGTAATGCGGCCTGCTTCATACAAGGCATACAACGACTGATTCATCGTACACATGCCGTCAAATCCGCACTTCGGCATCAGGGCTTCAATTTCATCCAAATCACCTCGGATGATGTAGTCCTTGATGGCGTCAGTGTTAATCATAATGTCATGGAAAGCGGCTCGTTTACCATCTGTTGTCCGGCAAAGCCCTTGAGCAATCACCGCCACCAATGATTCAGCCAATGAAATGCGAATGGGAAACTGCTGCTCTGGATCATACAGGTTCAGAATCCGCTCAACAGTTTTGACGGCGCTATTGGTGTGCAAGGTGCCCATAACTAAGTGGCCCGTCTGAGCGGCCTTGAGGGCAGTATTGACCGTTTCCTGGTCGCGCATTTCACCCACCAAAATGATATCGGGGTCTTCCCTCAGAGAAGCCTTGAGGGCATTTTGGAATTCCAAAGTGTGACGCCCCACTTCACGGTGCTTAATCAGCGATCGCCGGCTTTGATGGACAAATTCAATCGGGTCTTCAATCGTGATGATGTTTTTGGGCATCTCTTTGTTGATGTAGTCCAGCATCGCCGCTAGCGTAGTGGACTTACCAGAACCCGTAGGCCCTGTGACCAGTACCAACCCTTTATGATAGTGGCAGATATCTCGCAACACTGTGGGCAGGTTGAGCTGCTCTAAAGTCAGGATTTTGTTAGGAATCAGACGGATGACCATCGCTGGTCCCATCAGGGAGTCAAAAATATTAATTCGGATACGGGAGAACTCGAACTGACCCGCTCCATCAAAGTCCAGCGTTTGCTTGAACTGTTGGATTTCCTCAGGCTTCAGCACTTCGGTCAGCCAGCCATAGAATGCCGGTTCATCGATGACGGGATAGTCAGTAACGGCAATCTGACCGCGATCGCGGAATCGAGGCACTTCGCCAACCCCGAGATGAATATCTGAAAACCCTTTATCAAAGGCTTCCCGCACAATTTGTTCGAGGGTCAGAGTCGGTTTGCTCGGAGTCGGGGTCGGTGGCGGGGGTGCACTGCGTCCCGGCGCGGGCGATGCTGGAGCCGACGCGGACCGACCAGCTGCAGCCGGCCTCCCCGGTGGCGGGGGCGGCGGCATACGAGATGGAACCGACGGCGGACGTTGAGATTCAGCAGACATAGGACGCTTTCCGTGGTGTTACAAACATCAGCGATGGACATCACCAATGCAGGAGCAGATGCCCTTTATCATCCATAGATTTCCCAATTGTGCAACTTAATTGTCGTTTGTGGTGAGTGACTTGATGCCTTTTTGTCATTCATCATAATTTTTCAAATCATAATTAACCGACCTATCTTGACTATGTTATCTTTGTAAAGTTGTCAAAAATCGCACACCTGGGCTTTTGGGTGTCTTCTTGAAGACTTCCAGGTGGATGTTAAACCCGAAAGGAGTTGAAAATTAAATGCCTGTAGTTTCTTTGCCCCAGCTTTTAGAATCTGGGGTTCATTTTGGTCACCAAACCCGGCGTTGGAATCCCAAGATGTCACCGTACATCTTTACGTCGCGTAATGGTGTTCACATTATTGATTTAGTGCAAACCGCTCAGCTCATGGATGAGGCTTTTGCCTTTGTCCGTGAGTCGGCGGCTCAAGGCCAAAAGTTTTTGTTTATTGGCACGAAGCGGCAATCAGCGGGCATCATTGCTCAAGAAGCGAATCGCTGTGGTGCCAACTATGTTAATCAGCGCTGGCTGGGAGGCATGTTGACCAATTGGGAGACGATTAAAACTCGCTGCGATCGCCTCAAAGACTTGGAAAAAATGCAGGAAACGGGCGCTTTAGCGCTGCGTCCTAAAAAGGAAGCCGCCGTACTGCGTCGTGAGCTGGAAAAGTTGCAAAAGTATTTGGGAGGACTGAAAACGATGCGTCGTCCTCCAGATGTGGCCCTAATTATTGATACCCGCCGCGAGTACAACGCCGTCCAAGAATGTAAAAAGCTCGACATTCCTATCGTGTCTCTGTTGGATACTAATTGTGATCCAGACGACGTAGATATTCCGGTTCCCGCTAACGATGATGCCATTCGCTCCATTAAGCTGATTGTGGGTCGATTGGCAGATGCCATCTATGAAGGAGCCCACGGACGGGTGGATTCTGGTGATATCTATGAAGACTATGACGGTGCAGTAGATTTTGATGATGAAGACAATATTCCGTCCGCTGATGGTCAGGAAGACTCGGAAGAGTAATCCGGCGATCGCACGAAAGCATGTAGCGACTTGAGAAGCAACGAGGCAAACATGGCAGAAATTTCGGCAAAACTGGTGAAAGAACTGCGCGAAAAAACTGGCGCAGGCATGATGGACTGTAAGAAGGCGCTGAAAGAAACTGACGGCGATTTGGAAAAGGCCGTAGAGTGGCTCCGTCAAAAGGGAATTTCTTCGGCTGCCAAGAAAGAAGGGCGCGTGGCTGCCGAAGGGTTAGTCCACAGCTACATTCATGTAGGTGGGCGCATTGGCGTACTGGTTGAGGTCAACTGTGAAACTGATTTCGTGGCTAAGGGCGACGAGTTCAAAAGTTTGGCCCAAGATGTTGCCATGCAAATCGCCGCTTGCCCCAACGTTGAATACGTCCGCGTTGCAGATATTCCTCAGGAATGGGTTGAAAAGGAAAAAGCGATCGAGATGGGCCGCGACGATCTGGCAAATAAGCCTGAAAATATTCGCGAAAAGATCGTTCAAGGCCGCATCGATAAGCGCGTAAAGGAACTATCTCTGGTAGATCAGCCCTTTATCAAAGACCAAAACATCACCGTCGATGAGCTCGTGAAAAAGTTTGTCGCTAAGCTGGGCGAAAACATTCGAATCCGGCGCTTTTCTCGCTTTGTTTTGGGTGAAGGCATTGAAAAAGAAGAAGTTGACTTTGCGGCAGAGGTGGCGGCTCAAACTGGTGGCAACTAAAGTTGTTCGTCAGCTAGTGTCAAGTTGAAAGGGCGGGCGAACAAGCTCGCCTTTTTTGTTTATCAAAGATTGCCAGCAGACGGTCTCATGCTGTTCTGTCGAGCTATGCGAAAATCAGTGCGCCATCGCACCATCGTCAGAGAGCTTTAAACAGCCGTTTTCAGCGCGGCCCATAATGGTTAAAAGAGTGCTGTCGCTGGCTACTTTGTCATCACGTTACCGGCGAGAGCGATAACCCGTCGAAACAGCGATTTTTACACTCCAGTGGCATTTTCCCAGCAGGCACTGCCAGTGCTCACCATCGACCTCTCATCTGTGTGACTTATGGCCAGAAGCCTTGACCAAATTTCCACCGATCTTGGCAAACTGGAAACTGCCACTGAAGCGATCGACAAAAATCTCCAATCCATCTATCAGGAATATCTGACAGTCTTGGGGCATGCCGTCAGGCGGCAGTTAGTGCTGGCGGCATATCATTTGTGTACGCAGGCTTATCCGGAAGAATTTTTGGCCCTCACGCTGACTCAGCGCGAGAAATTGCAGGCCAGTTTGCGACAGATTGCCTCGCAAGGACAGTCCCAAATTGAACAGTTGGGGCAGGTAACCAACTTGTCCAATCTCGCCAACCGCTTGGAAGAAATCGTCACGGCTAAATATGGCGCGATCGCCCTCGAAGCCGATGACCTGCCCGAACCTGAGTCCGCAACTTCGACATCAATGCCGCCGGCTATTCTGCCGGATGCAGAGACATCAGACCAGCTCGATGCTGAAACCACGACCTCGTCAGACTCAATCACCTCTGAGGCAACCGTCCCAGAAGCAGCAGCGGAAACGAAAATGGCGGAGCCGCCCTTCGTCACGCCGCCGCCGGCAGACGAAGCTGCCGCACCGGAAGAATCGGCAGAAGAGCCAGATTTGGAGACTAGAATGGCGCAGGCTTCTGAAGAAGCTGTAGGGATGTTGAAGCGCCTTAACGCCTCACTTTCACTGTTTTCAATTTTGGGCACTGAGCCTCTGACGCCGGTCAACTTGGCCAAGCGACATGTCTTATTAGAGCGTCACCTTAGAGCAATTTTGCGGACGCTATCAGCCTTGGCAAACCATGGCTTAAAGCAGGCTGACATTCTGCCTGATTTGCCTGAGATCGTGATCGCAGCCGCAACTGAAGCAGCTGACAGCGGTGAATCGGGGGTAAATAAGCCAAATTTGCTGAACGTGATGGTGGAACTGAGCGATCGCCCTGAGGACGACTTTGAAGACGATGATACTAAAAATGATGAAGAGGACGACTTTGAAGAAGCCGAAGATGCCGACCGCGAAATGACGCATCTGGTAGCCATTAACTTGCGGCTAGCCGATATCGAGTTCGCGGATCATCAGGCGGCGCTCTGGCGCGCTCGCCTGCAGGAAGCGCTCCAGAAGCTTAAGCGGCTGGGCAGTCGCTATCAAAAACTCCAGCAAGAAAAGGCCCGCGCCGAAGCTGAACATGCCTGGCGAGCGATTTGGTTTGAGGATTAGGCGTCGGTGGGTAAGTGGGCGTGATGAAGTCAGTGAAGTGAGTAAGTTGGGTGAGGGAGGGAAGATCGCTATCCTCACACACGCCCCTCTAATCGTCATCAGCGGCGCTTTTCCAAAAATTACGCTGGAGCTATTCGCAACTATCTGACCCACGTGGCAAAATCATGGGGTAAACGCCTCTACAACACGAGAATTCTCTGCCATGACGGCCTCTATTCCGACCCTCTCCAGCCAGTATGATCCTTCCGTTACCGAAGCAAAATGGCAGCAAGTCTGGGAAGCCCGCCACGTCTTTAAGGCTGATCCTGACCATTCTGGAGAGTCGTTTTGTGTGGTGATTCCGCCGCCAAATGTGACTGGTAGCCTGCATATGGGGCATGCCTTTGAAAATGCGTTAATTGATACTCTCGTGCGCTACCAACGCATGTTGGGCAAGAATACTTTGTGGCTACCGGGTACGGATCACGCCAGCATTGGCGTCAGTACCATTTTGGACAAGGAATTCCGCGACAAAGGGCAAACTCGCCAAGACGTCGGGCGGGAGACTTACTTAAATCGCGCCTGGCAGTGGAAAGCTGAATCTGGTGGCACTATTGTTGGTCAGCTGCGGCGGCTTGGCGTTTCGGTGGATTGGAGCCGTGAACGCTTTACGATGGATGAGGGATTATCGAACGCGGTGATCGCTGCATTTACCCGGCTATACGATGAGGGATTGATTTATCGCGGCAACTACATGGTGAACTGGTGCCCTGCCAGCCAGTCTGCCGTGTCCGATCTGGAGGTAGAGCCGACCGAGGTGAGCGGTTACCTGTGGCACTTCCGCTATCCGCTGACGGATGGGTCAGGCTATTTGGAGGTGGCCACGACGCGACCGGAAACCATGCTGGGTGATACTGCCGTAGCGGTAAATCCTGAGGACGATCGCTACACCCATCTGGTTGGCAAAACCCTGACGCTGCCAATTTTGCACCGCGAGATTCCCATCATTGCCGATGAGTATGTGGACAAAGAGTTCGGCACCGGCTGTGTAAAGGTTACTCCGGCCCATGACCCCAATGACTTTGCCATGGGGCAGCGCCATGACCTGCCGATGATTACCGTTATGAACAAGGACGGCACCATGAACTCCGAAGCGGGGCCGTTTGCTGGCATGGACCGTTTTGAAGCCCGCAAAGCCGTGGTCGATCGCCTGCAGGATGATGGTTTCCTGGTGGAAATCGAAGACTACACCCATACGGTGCCTTACAGCGATCGGGGTAAGGTCCCAGTGGAGCCGCTGCTGTCCACCCAGTGGTTCGTCAAAATCAAGCCCTTGGCAGATAAGGCGCTCGATGCCCTAGACAACCACAATTCACCCAAGTTTGTGCCCCAGCGCTGGACAAAAGTCTATCGCGACTGGTTGGTGAGTCTGCGAGACTGGTGCATTTCGCGACAGCTTTGGTGGGGACATCAGATTCCGGCTTGGTATGCCGTCAGCGAAACTGACGGTGAAATTCGTGACCATACGCCCTTTGTAGTGGCGGCTAATGAGGCCGAGGCGCAGCAGAAAGCGATCGCGCAATTTGGCGCGGACGTTCAGCTGCAGCAAGATTCCGACGTGCTTGACACCTGGTTTTCCTCGGGGCTGTGGCCCTTCTCGACGATGGGCTGGCCGGACGAAACGGCAAAGGATTTCCAAACCTACTATCCGACTAGCACCCTCGTCACCGGATTTGACATCATCTTTTTCTGGGTGGCGCGCATGACGATGATGGCCGGGCATTTCACCGACACTATGCCGTTTGAGAGCGTTTATATTCACGGCATCTTACGGGATGAAAACAGCCAGAAAATGTCCAAATCCAAAGGCAACGGCATTGATCCGTTGCTGATGATTAACAAGTATGGTACTGATGCCCTGCGCTACACCTTGATTCGTGAGGTGGCGGGAGCCGGTCAAGACGTCCGCATTGCATACAATCGTCAAACTGACGAGTCTTCCTCTGTCGAAGCGTCGCGTAATTTCACCAACAAGCTGTGGAATGCCGCTCGGTTTGTGATGCTAAACCTCGGGGGGCAAACGCCTGCTCAGCTCAAACAGCCCGACTCTCAAAATCTGGAGCTGGTCGATCGCTGGATTCTGTCGCGTTATCACGGCATGGTGCAGCGCGTCCATGGCCATATGGACAAGTATGGTTTTGGGGAAGCGGCGAAGGAACTCTACGACTTTATCTGGGGTGACTTTTGTGACTGGTATATCGAATTGGTGAAGCCTCGCCTGCAGGGAGACGATGGCGTCCCCAAGCAAGCGGCACAGCAAACGCTGGCCTATGTATTGGATGGTATTTTGCGATCGCTTCATCCCTTTATGCCCCACATCACCGAGGAAATCTGGCACACGCTGAACCAAGCCGGAGAAGACGCCTTCCTCGCCGTGCAGGCATATCCCACAGCGGATGCCGACGCGATTGATGCCACCCTAGAAGCAGAATTTGATTTGCTGATTAATACCCTACGCACCATTCGTAATCTGCGGGCCGAGGCCGGCATTAAACCTAGCGCCCAAATCGAGACCGTTTTGCAGTCTGCTAATCCCGAAGAGCGGCGCATTTTGCAGTTGGGGCGCAACTATATTGAAGCGATCGGCAAAGTTGAAACCCTTACCATTCAGGGCGAAACCGAGCCAGCCCCCGCCAAACCTTCACCAGCGTACGCGAAGGAGATCGGCGCCATTCCGTCTACTGTGGTTAGTCAACCCGAGCCCACTGACAACACCTCTCAGACGAGCTTCGCTAGCGTCAAAGCCGAGATTGTGGATTTTTGGATCACTATGCGGCCCCTGCTCGAAGAACCGCTGACCTACATTCAGCGCTTCTTTAGCGACGTGCGGCGACCGGCAATGACGCTAGCGCTGCTGTTTGCGCTGTTTGTGGCGATCAAGGTGCTGGCTGCTGTGCTTGCAACCCTCGACAGCATTGTGCTGGTCGGCCCATCGCTAAAACTTATTGGAGCGGGATACACTGCCTGGTTTATCGCGCAAAACCTGCTGTATGCCCAAAAACGCCAGCGAATCTGGTCACAACTGAATACTTGGCGTCAGGAAATCATCGGCGAAGCCAAAGACTGGCTAGAGCGACAGTCCTCCCAATCGACACCTAAAATGACCGCTAAACCCATCGGCCAGGAAATAGCCGATGGGGCGACTCAGTCGCCCGTTGCTGAGGCGAAACTGACTAATGCACCTGACCCCAAGATGTTTGCTGGGGTCGTCGGTACAGTGCAGGTATTGATTCCGCTGACCGGCTTGGTTGACGTCGATGCCCTGAAAGCCAAGATTGAAAAGGATTTGGCAAAAGTCGAAGGCGAAATTAAATCGCTGTCGGGACGGCTCAACAATCCTGGTTTCGTGAACAAAGCCCCTGAAGACGTCGTGCAGGGGGCTCGCGATGCCCTGGCCGAAGCCGAAACTCAGGCGCAAATTTTGCGATCGCGCCTGGCAATGCTCTGATTTTGATGGGGGATTTGCGATTGCCAATTTTGGCTTCGAGGCCGTCGGGGGCGCGGCATGCTTTATTGAGTTTTGTGAGCTGAGCCAGTTAAGCAATTCCGAGAATGCTGCCCTATCGCCCGGCCACTCCGTACAGGCCCGTATGGGGCGGCCTCACCCACTGTAGCTACCCATTACTCAGCCACACCCCCATTCGGAAACCCGTACCCCGCCAGCAGCAGTTTTGCCCTTGAAAGAAACCGCGATCGCCAATGAGAATTTAGCCAATTACGCAGTCTAGAAAACTTGGGTTCACCAGACTATGGCGACAATTTTGGAAAAGGGCAACATCAGTATTCATACTGAAAATATTTTTCCCATCATCAAAAAATGGCTGTATTCAGATCATGAGATATTTTTGCGCGAGCTGATTTCCAACGCGGTGGATGCGATTCAAAAGCTGTCGCTGCTGTCGCGCTCAGGACAATATGCCGGTGAGATGAAGGAGCCGGAAATTCAGATTGCGATCGACAAAGAAGCCAAGACTCTCAGCATTTCCGATACTGGGTTGGGCATGACCGCTGAAGAGGTAAAAAAGTATATTAATCAGGTCGCCTTTTCCAGCGCTGAAGAGTTTATCAGCAAGTATAAAGACAGCGGCGACGCCAGCATTATTGGGCACTTCGGCTTAGGATTCTACTCTTCGTTTATGGTGTCGAGCCAAGTCGAAATCGATACTCTTTCTTACCAAGAGGGGGCGGAAGCGGTTCACTGGCGCTGCGACGGCACTACTGAATTTGAGCTGTCGCCCTCCGAGTGCTCTGCAGTAGGCACTACTGTTACCCTGCACCTGCTGGAAGAGGAAGCGGATTATTTGGAGCCGGGCCGCATTCGTCAGTTGGTCAAGACTTACTGCGACTTTTTGCCTGTACCCATCAAGCTTGATGACGAAGTTATTAATAAGCACGAGGCTCCCTGGAAGCAGTCCCTCAGCAGCCTCAGCGATGAAGACTATCTAGAGTTCTATCGCTACCTTTATCCTTTTCAGGAAGATCCCCTGCTTTGGGTGCACTTAAACACTGATTATCCTTTTGATGTCAACGGCATTCTCTATTTTCCCAAGCTGAAGCCAGATATTGACGTGACCAAAAGCAGCATCAAGCTGTTCTGTAACCAGGTATTTGTCAGCGACAATTGTGAAGAGGTCATTCCCCGC
>JBCCNE010000107.1:0-11121 GCA_039026015.1 Cyanobacteria bacterium P01_C01_bin.70
CCTCGAACTTGAGGAGCTCACCATAGGTCAAAGCTAAAAGCGTGTCTTTTTGAGAGCCTACCCCATAGACGTTGAGCGATTCCCCACTTGCTTAGCCATGTCTTTAAAGGAAGACAGGCTCGGCCCCGGACGACGACGGGGAGAAAAGTTAACCTTGGGGTTCACTAAATAATCGGTGGCAAAGTTAGGAATCTCAGGCATTTTGACTGCGACCGGTCCACCTTGCTGAGTTGGAGCCAATTGGGGTGCCGCTGGAATCTGCTCCTTGAAAGAAGCCTTCTCTTCTTGAGGCAGGTCTTTGGGAGGAGCGGTCACCTTGACGGGAGCAGCTGCATCAACGGGCGACTGACTACCCACAACTTGTTCCACAGCTTCAGCAACCGGCTGAGCCGTTTCATCAAGCTCCATAAAAAAGTCATCTTTCTTGCCGAAGCCGAAAATCCTGCCGATCGCGCCAAAGATGCCGCCAATCAAACCAAAAATACCGCCAAAAATCTTTTTTATCAGTCCCATACCAGTACTCCTAGCCACCTCCACAACAATTTGTACAAATCAGTAATGAGAGTAAAAATTAAATTACCGTAAACCGACGTCAATCATTATTAAGGCCGACCTGAGGTTGCGGCAAGCTATCGGAGAATTTGCTTCAAGATTGTTTACTAAAAGGGGCGATCGCTGGTACATCAGCGATCGCCCCTTTTACGCCATTTTTTGACTTAATAAAATGCGTCACCCTGTCCGCGAAAAGGGCTCTAGGTCATTCCTTGACCCTCACTAGCTGCCGAAACGCAATACCCTGATAGCGTTGGTATTAGTTGAAGTGAAGGTCAGTCAGCGGCGGATAGCAGCTCGCGCTTTTTGCCCGGCTGAATCACCACCTTGCCCGACTCATCGGTATCCACAAAAGCCGTATCGCCTTCTTGCAGACGACCCGAGAGAATTTCCTCAGCCAGCGTGTCTTCGAGCAGACGCATAATGGCTCGGCGGAGAGGCCGTGCTCCGTAGCTGGGATTGTAGCCCTCTTCCACTAGCCGATCCTTGAATCGGTCTGTGACCTGAAGCTCAATACCCTGCTCTAACAAGCGCCCAAAGACCTCCCGTAGCAGAATATCGGCAATGTCTTTGACTTCGTCCTTCGTAAGCTGACGGAAGACAATAATTTCATCCAGACGGTTCAAGAACTCTGGACGGAAGTACTGTTTCAGTTCTTCATTCACTAGAGAACGAATACGATTGTACTGCGATTCTGCCTGGTCATCTTCGAAGTCAAAGCCAAGACCGCCGCCCCCTTTCTCAATCACCTTAGAACCAATGTTCGAGGTCATAATCAAGAGGGTGTTTTTAAAGTCCACCGTCCGACCTTTCGCATCCGTTAAGCGACCGTCTTCCAAAATCTGCAGCAGCATATTGAAGACGTCAGGGTGCGCTTTCTCAATCTCGTCGAAAAGCACCACAGTGTAAGGCCGACGACGCACTGCCTCGGTAAGTTGTCCGCCTTCGCTGTAGCCGACATACCCCGGAGGTGAACCGATGAGCTTGGAAACCGTGTGCCGCTCCATGAATTCGGACATGTCTAAGCGAATCATGGCATCTTCGGAGCCGAAGAAATAAGCTGCTAAGGCTTTCGTCAACTCAGTCTTACCAACTCCAGTAGGCCCTGAGAAAATAAAGCTGGCGATGGGGCGATTGGGATTTTTCAAGCCTACCCGAGCCCGACGAATGGCCCGAGAAATGGCTTTCACCGCTTCGTCTTGGCCAATCAACCGCTGATGCAGAGTATCCTCCATATGCAGCAGTTTTTCAGACTCGGATTCCGTTAGCTTACTAACCGGAACCCCCGTCCACGAAGCCACGATTTGTGCGATGTCCTCTTCGTCAACAGAAGGCATGTTGTCTTCACCGTTTTCATCCTCAGCTTTCTTATTCTGGGCGATGCTGCGAATCTCGGCTTTGATTTCCATTTCGCGATCGCGCAGTTCACCAGCGGTGTCAAAGTCCTGGGAGCGCACCGCGTTATCTTTGTCTTTGAGAACCTGGCGCAGCTCTTTATCCAACTCTTTGGCGGCCGGAGGCAATTGAGAATTGATCAAACGCACCCGAGAACCGGCTTCATCAATTAGGTCGATCGCCTTATCCGGCAAATAGCGATCAGAAATATAGCGGTCTGACAGCTTCGCTGCAGCATCTAAAGCATCATCTGTGATTTTGAGCTTATGGTGCTGCTCATAGCGATCGCGCAGGCCATGCAAAATCTCAATTGTCTCTTCGATGCTGGGCTCACCCACCATTACCGGCTGAAAGCGGCGTTCTAGAGCAGCGTCGCGCTCAATGTGCTTACGATACTCATCTAAGGTAGTGGCACCAATACACTGTAGTTCGCCCCGAGCCAACGCCGGCTTGAGAATATTGGCGGCATCAATTGCGCCCTCAGCGGCGCCAGCGCCAATTAGAGTGTGGACTTCGTCAATTACCAAAATGACGTTACCCGCCGAGCGGATCTCATCCATAATCTTTTTTAGGCGCTCTTCAAATTCACCACGATATTTGGTCCCTGCTACAAGCAGGCCAATATCGAGGGTCACAACCCGCTTTTCTTCCAAAATGTCAGGAATATCGCCGTTGGTAATGCGCTGGGCCAGACCTTCAGCGATCGCCGTCTTACCGACGCCGGGTTCACCAATCAAAACAGGATTATTTTTCGTGCGGCGACCCAAAATCTGAATCACCCGCTCGATTTCTTTTTGGCGACCCACTACTGGATCAAGCTTGCCTTCCCCTGCCATTTGCGTCAGGTTAGAACCAAACTCGTCCAGCGTCGGCGTTTTGGTCCGCCCTTGACTGCCGCCAGAAGAGACCTCGGCGGTTTCTCCCAGCATCCGAATGACTTGCGTACGAACCTTGGACAAATCAACGCCGAGGTTTTCCAACACGCGGGCAGCGACGCCCTCACCTTCGCGAATCAGCCCTAACAATAAGTGCTCTGTACCAATGTAGTTATGTCCCAACTGGCGCGCTTCTTCGAGAGAAAGCTCCAGTACCCGCTTGGCGCGGGGAGTAAAGGGAATCTCAACAGCAACAAATCCAGAGCCGCGACCAATAATTTTCTCAACTTCAATGCGAGCATCTTTAAGATTGACCCCCATTGACTTGAGCACTTTGGCCGCAACGCCCGTACCCTCTCCTATAAGGCCAAGGAGAATCTGCTCGGTTCCCACAAAATTGTGACCCAGGCGGCGGGCTTCCTCCTGGGCGAGCATAATGACTTTTATGGCTTTTTCTGTGAAGCGTTCAAACATTAGTGGAATTCCAAATACCTGCTGGGCGCTGGTTACAGTGATTTTAGCACAGAGGTATTGGCGAACTGTGGCCCGAAACACAGTGGTAAAAACCGCCCTCTGATGCGCGTTTCGCAAAAAGCTGCTAACACCAGCCCAAACTATTTTCTTAAACCTTCATTGCTATCTCTTAACTTTTCTTACCTACAGCGGCTGATATGAACTCTAACTTAGCGAGCGTAGAGATCACGGTAACTTCTTGGCAGGCAAGGATTGAGGCGCACCTGAGGCGGTGATCCGTAGTTGCGTTTCCAGGCGTTGCCGTTGATTAGTCAACGTTTGCCAAAATACTGGCGCTTGCAAATTATTTTTCCACAGGATTAACGCATTTTCGTCGTCAGCATAGTAACGACGGCGCTCGCCTGCTATTTGAAAACCTAGGGAGGTGTAGAGCGATCGCGCGACTTGATTAGATGCGCGCACCTCCAACGTAGCGTGGGTGAGATCGCGAGCGATTGCGGCCTGCAGCAGATGGATCAGTAACCAGCGGCCCAGCCCCAGCCGTCGGTGGCGGGGGTCAATTCCCAAAACGGTAATATGCGCCTCTTCCAAAATCGCCCACAGACAGCCTAAACCAACAATGCTGCTTGAGTTTGCCGAGTTGTCTTCAATTACGAGCAAATCACTATTGGGACTAGAAACTTCGCGACTATAGGCGGATTCGTTCCATAATCCCCCAAAACATCGATGGTCTAAATTAATTACGTCTGGTAAGTCTGAATGATTAACAGGGCGGCAAGTAACGAACATATCAAGGAGATGACTCAAATTCTGCGATCGCTTAGGTTCCTGGCTAAACAGAAGTTTTAGGGTTCTTTAAGGTTTTCTTTGGAACTTAGCTTCTCAGGGCTATGAATTCAATTGCGTAAGCCTAATATCTGAAAGAGTGGCGATGAGATCAGCGACCAGATGCCTTAACAGCGATCAAGGCAGCAGCGCTTTATATTTCATTTAAGGATGCGGTTCCCAATTGTACACTTGTGTTTTGGGTTGATTTGACCGTGCCGTCATATGATTTGGCTTCGTCCACCCTGAAATTGTTCAGCACACTATCAAAATCTATGGTTTCCACAGTTGACTCTTCTCGTACCAGCCTGAGTTATTTACCCGCCCATGGGGCAACACCAACGGCTCAGAGCGAGTCTCCCAATCAAAACCTGCTGCCTTTAACTGCTGAGGTAGGTGAGAACGATCACTTGGTAATCGGCGGCTGCGATGTTCCCCGACTGCTGGAGCAATATGGTTCCCCACTCTACATTTTGGACGAGATGACTCTGAGGGCAGCCTGCCAACAATATCGTGAGGCTATGCGCCAGCACTATCCTGGCGAGTCGCTGGTGATTTATGCCTCAAAAGCGTGGAACTGCTTGGCGGTCTGCGCGATAGTCAATCAAGAAAATCTGGGGATTGACGTGGTTTCAGGAGGAGAATTGCTGGCAGCGGTACAAGCAGGTGTACCGAGCGATCGCCTCTATTTTCACGGCAATAATAAATCGATTGAAGAACTCCAGCAGGGCATTGAGGCGGGGTGTCGCATCGTTGTCGATAACTGGTTTGAGCTGAAATCGCTGAGTCAACTGGCGCGACAGTTAGAGCATCCCGTGCCGATTTTGTTGCGGTTAACTCCAGGCATCGAATGCCATACCCACGAATATATTCGCACCGGGCACCTTGACAGCAAATTTGGCTTTGATCCTGACCAGATCGAAGATGTCTTTCAATACGTTGCGGAACAGCCGCAATTGCGCTGTCTTGGCCTGCATGCCCACATCGGCTCACAGATTTTTGAACTACAGCCCCACGCCGATTTGGCTGGGGTGATGGTGCAGTGGTTTAAAAAAGCAGCCGAGTATGGGCTACCCGTTGCCGAATTAGATATTGGCGGGGGGCTGGGGATCTGCTACACCGAAGGCGATGATCCTCCTAGTATTGATGCCTGGGTGAAGATCGTGGCTCAGTCGGTAGCTCAAGCCTGTGAAGCTCAAGGCGTGCCGCTGCCGAAGCTGATTGCGGAACCGGGGCGATCGCTGATTGGCACTGCCGCCGTCACCGCTTACACCGTGGGCAGCCAGAAAACGGCACCGGGCATTCGCACCTATGTGGCTGTGGATGGCGGCATGTCTGATAACCCACGTCCGATTACCTACCAGTCGGTTTATCGGGCTTTGATGGCCAACCGCATGTCGGCGCCGTTGACGGAGAAAATCACCCTAGCAGGCAAGCACTGCGAGTCTGGCGATGTGGTTATTCACGATGCATATTTGCCCGCGCTGACAGCAAATGACGTTATTGTTGTGGCAGGCACGGGTGCTTACAACTACAGCATGGCTTCCAACTACAATCGAATTCCTCGACCAGCCGCCGTCTTGGTGAATGCGGGAGAAGCCCACCTCATCATCCAGCGGGAAACGTTACAGGATTTGATTCGTCATGATTGTTTGCCAGCAGTTTTACTGTCCGCAGATAGCTAAGCAAGTAAATCAAAGATTTGGTTGAGGTTCTTTTTGGGGCTTTGCAGTCTCTAGCCAGGCGTCTGTAGAGCCCTTGGCGGTCGAGTCACGGCGAATGACATCACTGTGACTCGCAGCCGATCATTTGTCACCCGTTGGAATGAAGCTACGGCACTGCACATGGGGCAATTCTGGGAGTTAGGGCAGATAATCCTCAGCATATTAAGAGGATGGCCGTTACGACTCCTAGACGGAGTGTTGGTTGTGCTGCTGGTTTACACCATCTTGGTGATGATCGGTGAACGCCGAACGCTGTGGATGGTGAGAGGCTTCATCATTCTGTTGCTAGCGGCCACCATCAGCCGCAATGCTGGTTTGGCACTACTGGCATTTGTGCTGGATAAATTGGTGATCGGTTCCGCCGTCGCCATGGCGTTTATTTTGCAGGGTGAATTTCGCCGCTTGCTGGAGCAGATTGGTCGGGGACGACTGGGTCAACTCTTGGTGATTGCCGATCGCGAATTCTCTCCACAGCCCGACAACCCTATTGATGAATTAGTTGATGCCGTTAAAGAGCTGTCGCAAAATCGCATCGGCGCGCTGATCATCGTGGAAACTGATCGCCCGATTGACGAACGCGACTTTTCGGTACCCGGGGTGCGGCTGAATGCTGAGATTTCTCGCGAGCTGCTGCAGACGATTTTTCAAACGAGTACGCTGCTGCACGACGGCGCAGTTTTAGTGCGCGGCTCACGGGTACAAGCAGCCGGAGTCATCTTGCCGATTTCTGAACGGTCGGCATCACGACAGTTGGGCACTCGTCATCGGGCCGCGATGGGCATTACGGAACGAGTCGAAGATTGCCTATGCATTGTCGTTTCAGAAGAAACGGGATCGATTTCTCTGGCGGAGCGGGGAAAGCTCAATCGGCCCCTAACCAGCAGTAAACTAAGGGAGTTGTTGAACGCTCGCTTGTCTCTATCGGTGGATCGAGACTCGGTGAGTCCGCAACTTTGGAGCCTGAGCAAACGATTGCTCAAACAGGGGCGATCGCTCTGGCGGCGTTTGCCCTTTATTTCATTGCCCGCCTCTCGTGGAAAAAATGACCGCTGAGCCCCTTGTGACCGCTTCTCTCCCCTTAGATCTTGATCGCGATCGCCTGCCCCGTCATGTCGCCGTCATCATGGACGGCAATGGTCGCTGGGCACAACAGCGCGGGCTACCTCGCATTATGGGG
Organism: Cyanobacteria bacterium P01_C01_bin.70; assembly: GCA_039026015.1. Lineage (GTDB taxonomy): Bacteria > Cyanobacteriota > Cyanobacteriia > Phormidesmidales > Phormidesmidaceae > Halomicronema. The sequence goes on from JBCCNE010000107.1 coordinate 7,023, forward strand.
CATCGTCAAGGAGTCTACACTCTCAAAAAGCTCTTACGCACCTGCGACGACTGGGGGATTCCAGCGCTCACCGCGTATGCCTTTTCCACCGAAAACTGGGGCCGCCCGCACACTGAAGTCGATTTTTTAATGACCCTGTTTGAGCGGGTGCTGCGGCAAGAACTCTCCGAAATGAAAGCGGAAGGCGTGCGCATTCAATTTGTCGGGCACTTACAATCGCTGCCAACCTCGCTACAGGCGGAAATTGATCGCGCCGTGCAAGAAACTCAAAGTAACTCCGGCATTCGCTTTACCATAGCCACGAACTACGGCGGTCGCCAAGAAATTGTTCAGGCCTGTCAAGCAATCGCAACGCAGGTAAAATTGGGCCATCTCACTCCCGAAGACATTGACGAAACCCTGTTTGGCCATCACCTTTATACGGCGGGCCTAGAGGATCCTGACTTACTGATTCGCACCAGCGGTGAAATGCGCATCAGCAACTTTTTGCTCTGGCAGCTCGCCTACGCCGAGATATATGTCACCAACACGCTTTGGCCCGATTTTGACCCCACAGAATTTCATCAAGCCCTGGGCGACTATCAAAAGCGCCATCGCCGCTTTGGCAAAGTTACGGAAAGCTGAGGGACGACGTATACGGATATTTTTGGATCAGTTGACGATCTTAGATTAGATTGGCGAGTGGCGATTTTCGATTAGTCGGATTCTGGGCCTATCCTACGGAAAGCTCATAGCCACCAGGTCTTTGTCCTTCGCATTTCGCATTCCACATGACAAGGGGCGCAGGCATGACAAAACAGCGCATTGGGGTGATTGGCGGCGGGCAGCTAGCGTGGATGATGGGCCTCGAAGCTGCCAAGTTAGATATTGAAATCGTAGTTCAGACGCCAAAAGTCACGGATCCAGCGATCGCCACTGCCACTGACTATGTTTTGGCCCCAGTTGCCGATGTCGCTGGCACCAAAGCGTTGAGCGAGCGTTGCGAGGTGCTCACATTTGAGAATGAGTTTGTCGATCTAGCGGCGTTACGGTCTCTGGAACAGGTTGGGGTCAAGTTTCGACCACACCTCGGGGCTTTGGCACCATTGCTCGACAAATACATCCAGCGACAGTTTCTGGCTGCTCACGACCTGCCCAATCCCCCTTTCGTCACCCTTGATAAAACCGTTGGGGATGAAGCGGTGGGAGCAATTGCGGCTCCGATTGGCTTTCCCCTGGTGATGAAAACCTGCCGCCTCGGCTACGACGGTCAGGGCACCTTTATCATCAGCTCAGAGAATGAACTCCTACGAACTTGGCAGCAGATTAGGCGTCAGGCAGTGCTGCTCGAAGCCTTTATTCCATTCGAAAAAGAGCTAGCGGTGATGGTAAGCCGCTCCACTACGGGCGAAATCGTAGTCTATCCCGTGGTGGAAACCCAGCAGGTGGAACAGGTTTGTCGGCGGGTGATAGCTCCCGCAACGGTGACGATGGCGGTGCAGCAGCGGGTGACTGCGATCGCCCGCACGCTTGTCGAACAGCTGAATTTTGTCGGCGTGTTAGGTATTGAGTTTTTTCTTGCGCCGGGCGATCAGGTGCTGGTGAACGAAGTCGCGCCGCGCACTCACAATTCCGGTCATTACACGCAAGATGCCGCCCAAACTTCGCAGTTTGCCCAGCAGTTGTTAGCCGTCACCGGGCAACCACTGGGCAGTCCCGCAATGACCTGCAATCGCGCCTTGATGGTCAATCTACTGGGCTTTGAAACCGCCCACCACGACTATGCCGATGTGCGAGCTGAACTATCGCAACAGCCACACACCTATGTGCATTGGTATGGCAAGCAGCAGTCGCGACCAGGCCGCAAGCTGGGACACGTCACAGTTTGCCTAACGGCGGCTGAAGACTGGGCCCAGATTGCTGAAGCCATTGAGGCCATTTGGTATCCCTCTATCGGTCGTAATCTCCGGTCAGAGAATTCATAATTCCCCCTTGCGATCGCTGGGGGAAAGTTGGTTATGATAGCCAGAGATTCACTACGACGTTGGTGACTGCCAACACTGTTTGTCGATCTATGCTTTGTCTGTAAGGGAATCGAGTAGTGCCGATGGCAGTAGACCGAGCTTGTACTCGGAAACTTAAAATCGGTGCCGGCATTCCCACCTGGTTCTTCCAGGTCGGAAACTGAGGTAAGACGGCGTCGCGGTGAATAATTCTTTAAATCCCTTTCTGTCCAACAGAGAGGGATTTTGTTTTGGCTCCAGAGGAGAAGGTTTTTTAAGGAAGGTTAAAGTCACTGTCCATACCGCTATCGAGAAAGAACAAAATTCGCTACGCTAACGAAACGATTGGCACGGAGAAAGGCGATTTCACGACCGGAATCGCCCTGAACTTTGTATCAATTTTGACAGTTCTCGAAAGGCAGTCACCGCATCTTGCTATATAAGCCTCAGTAATCGAGCAGCTCTTGGCAAGTCCGGCCATTATCCTGGCTCAGCTAGCGGTGACTGGCATCTGCTTTTAACTGCACTTTTGGCGATCACACATCCCAAGCCCTTGACTACTTCAACCCTAACTTTTCCCGCTACAGTTACCTGCTTAGAAAATGGTTTAACGGTAGTGCATCAGCAGATGCCTGCCACCCCCGTTGTGGTTGCAGACGTATGGATTAATGCCGGCGCAGCCTGCGAACCGCTGGAATGGACAGGGATGGCTCATTTTCTGGAGCATATGGTGTTTAAGGGCACTGAGCATCTGCTGCCGGGCATGTTTGACCATGCAATTGAGACCCAGGGCGGTTTTAGCAACGCGGCCACTAGTCATGATTACGCTCATTTTTACCTAGCCGTCGCCGCTGCGGCCCTGCCCACTACACTGCCGCATTTGGCAGATTTAGTACTACATGCGACGATTCCTGCCGATGAATTTGTGAGAGAGCGCCAGGTGGTTTTAGAAGAAATTCGCCAAGCTCAGGATGATCCTGATTGGCTCGGCTTTCAAGCGCTCTCTGAGCAGGTGTTTCCCCACCATGCCTATGGCCGTTCGGTCTTGGGCACCGCTGCGATTTTGAATCAGCGATCGCCGGAAGAGATGCGCTGTTTTCATCAAACTCATTACCAGCCCGACAATATGACCGTGGTAATCGCGGGCGGCGTGCCCCTGGAGCCCACTTTAGACATGGTGCGCCATGCCTTTCGAGCCTTTGCCCCGGCGCCGGGTCAGGCTCATCTGGCGGCGCCGGGGCAAATCGAGCCCTGGTGGGGCGTGCGTCGTCAGGTGCTGCACGCACCGCGTTTGGAACATGCCCGCCTGACAATGGCCTGGCTGGGGCCGGGTATTGACGATTTAGATGCAGCGTGCGGCATGGATATCTTATCGGCGCTGCTGGCAGAAGGGCGAAGTGCTCGGCTTGTCAGGGAACTGCGTGAAGAGCGCCAGTGGGTATTCGACATCGGCAGCAGCTTTTCGCTGCAGCGTGACTGCAGCTTGTTTACGCTGCAGATGTGGTTAGAACCTGATCGCGTCGATGCCGTAGAAGCGCTAATCTGCGATCGCCTGGTCACGCTGACCGTTCAAACCGTTGCCCCCACAGAGTTAGAACGCGCCAAACGGCTGCTCATCAACGACTTTGCTTTTTCGACAGAGACCCCCGGTCAGCTCGCCGGACTATACGGCTACTACAGCATTGTCGCAACGACTGAAGATAGCTATACCTACCCCAGTCGTATTCGAGCCCATACCCCGACTTCAATTGCCAATTTGGTCAAACAGCATCTATCGACCCATCGTTACGCCTCTACTGTCTTATTGCCTGCTTAACTGGTCAAAGATGCTGGTAGCAGCTTACTTAGGCAAATTCTTAGAGCCCACTATGCTTGACTAGCCTCAGAATTTTACTCTTGCCCGTCTGGATTCTATATTTCAATCTTTGTTGTTGTCTGCACTTATGACCCCATCCGCTGCTACCCCAACGAATCAGCCCACCCTTGATCGCGTCATTTTGGATAATGGCCTCACCATCGTGGTGATTGAAAATCCTGTTGCCGACATCGTATCTGCACGTCTGCTAGTGAAAGCCGGCACCGCCCGCGAAGGGCGATCGCAGGCGGGCCTGTTTAGC
>JBCCNE010000108.1:0-11040 GCA_039026015.1 Cyanobacteria bacterium P01_C01_bin.70
AATCCTTCAGCGTGGTCGGAACCTAGCGTAAAGGGTAATTCAAACACGACTTCTAAAGCTCCAGACCCTTGATTACAGAGAGTATCGTTGCTGTGGTTAAGCGCATCCTTGAAGCGAAACAGTTGCATAGCACCCTCCAGATCCATCGTTGGTCCCGCCAGAATCAATAAATCGCCCTTATGTAGACACAGTTCGCGAATGCCCAAACCGTTCAGGTCGAGGAAATGCTTACGATACAGATTGCCCTCACCAAGATCCTTAAGCGCTAATGTTCCAGGAGCCGCTTCTTCAACCTCAATCTCTAAGAGAATGGCCCATCCGCGCAAAACTGGACCTCGAAGACCTAGAAAAATTTGATTACCTTGAACAGCCAATCCTTCAATATCAAAGCCGTTGTCTTTTGAGGGTAGTTTCATCGATAAAAACGGGCCTAGGTGCTCATCCTCGGCCAAAGCTGCCATCAGCAAATTGCGCCCGTCAACCTTTTTGAGAGAAGCAGCTGTAAGCGACCTGTCGCTGTTCGGTTTTGCATAGGTTGGCACCAGTTCGCCATTCAGTACCGGTAGTCGAGCCAGAAGATAACGATTCGGATCTCGCTCAATTTCAGACAGGCGCTTGATATCTTTCTGCGGCTTCTTACCCTTTGCTTTGCTGCGCTTGAGACTGTGGGAGCCCACAACCCAAATGTAGCCGTCAGCATGATCTAGTCCCTCAATATCAATTTCAGAATTTTGATCAAATAAATCGATAAAGTCTATCAAATGGAAGGTCTTATGATTGCCATATATCCCGTTGCCCATTGGGGTGAGACGTTCCAGCGTAATAAACTCGTCAGAGCCGACCCAGAGACTACCGTCATCACTACGGGTGACCGCAGATAATTCCTCTAGCAAATCATCTGATTTGTTCTGAAATTGAAGCAATATTCGACTGAGTAAAAAACCATTTGCCATGGAGCTTATAAATAGTCTACGGATGTAAATTGATAAGCATGACTGGGTAATTCAGCTAAATGCTAGGAGCTGTCATCATTTAGCGGTCAAGCCCTTATGTGGAAAACATTTCAGCCCCTAGCTTGTTCACGGCGCGGGCGCGATTGTGCTCACACTGCAAGCATTCTGGATTTAATTGATGATGTGCCTTAAAGCTAAATCTCGTACTATTTCAATGAATAGTAATTTGAATCTTAAATCGACTTTATTACATGGCCTACTACCTAATGGTAGATATTATCTCTTTATCAACGTACATTATTCAATCAGGAAAATCACAGCTGAGAGACGCTATTTGAACGATTTAAGGGCATGTGAGTGCTGGCGTTAATCTTTCTATAAATAGTCTGAAACAGATCCGAAATCACTTATTCACCATCATGACCATTTTCGACAGCTTTACTACTTTCAGGAACATTACGAGACTGATTGTCCGTAATATCAGAAAAACTCTTGCCGTTTTCAATAGCTCTTTGAGAAGTTCCCTCATAAGAGAAGTCGCTCCGCAATCCTCGCTGTAGTTCTCGCAATAGCTTGTCAGATGGATGCAACCAAACATCTCGCTGTGGCAAGGGGATCTCAGCACCACTAGCTTCAATGGCTAACTTAAAGCGACGGCGAAACTCTCGGGAGACATCCCACTGTTTCATTGGTTGAGTCTTGATCCAGACACGAATAATGATGGCGCTATCGTCAAAATCATCCACTCCCAAAATTTGAGGATCTTCCAGAATTAAGTGTTGCCAATCAGGGTCGGTTTTGAGTTTCTCACCCACTTCGCGGGTCACCTCAAGCATTTTATTGATGTCGGCGTTGTAGTGAACGGGAATTCGCAAGTCTGCCTGTGACCAATGCTGAGAATAGTTCGCTACGCGATTGATGTCGCTGGTCGGAATGGTAATCAACCGTCCGCTAGTATCTCGTAGTTGGGTAATGCGCAAGTTCAGGTTTTCCACCACCCCAGCATCGTCATCAATTTTGACCACATCACCAATCGCAAACTGATCCTCTAGCACGATAAAGAAACCCCGAATCACTCCTTGTACCAGGTTTTGGGTCGCTAACGAAAAGGCTAAACCGATAATCCCGACGCTGGCCAATAGCAATCCCAGGTTGATGCCAGTGACAGAGAGGGCCACGATAAAGCCCAGAGCAATCCAGACAAAATTGGCAATGTTTTTGATCACGCTGGATAAGGTAGAGATGCGCAGCCGTGTCCGGCGTGAATAATAGCCGCTGAAGCCTTCTTCGTCAGTCAGCTGCATAAGAAGCTGATCAACAATGGCATAGGTCAAGCGGATGCCAACGTAGGCGACCACCACCACAATCGTAATGATGACGGGTACTTTGAGCGTCGAGAGCAACTGATTTTGTAACGGGCGGGTTTCGGGAAAACGCCCAAGCGTCCACACTGCCGCGATCGCGATCGCAGTGAATTGAAAAACCGGCAGCAGCAATTGCTTAATATCATCCAAGTGATGGCGCTGGTCAGCTGTCATAGAGTTCTGACTGAGGGTTGGCCCCAGCGCTGAGACACCCCACAGCAGCAATCGACTTGAAAAAATGTGGGCCAGCACGGCAATGAAAATTGCCAGGGCGATCGCTCCCCCAGCATACATAAACTGCTGGCGTTGATAAGCTAGTTGTCGTTCGCGGTAGCTTTGCTGCAGCGCGGCAGGCACTGCCTGTTCCACCCGTTCAACGACCCCAGATACTGTTGTTCCCTGAAGATTGGCATCTTCTTGAGTAACGATCATCAGGAAATTGTCATTGACCAAAACTTTGAACTGCCCGTTTTCGGTTTCTTGGGTTGAGATGCGAGCAGCCGGAGTCTCCATCTGGAGATAATTATTGCGAATGTCTAATAGGTTTTGGTGGATATGGCTGCGGCGCTGCCCCAACGTAGAACTCGGTGCAGCAACTTGGAAAACATCGTATCCATCTAGCTCAACCCAGCCCAAGGTATAGGCATTGCTGCCGCCCCCGCCGGGCAACTGCATCAACAACGGCGATGCCGCCCAACTCGAAAACGTCATTAGGCCCACGAATAGCAGTGAGCAGAATCCCAGACAAAAATATTTGCCAAATTTTGCAAATCTCACAAGCTTCAAATAGTATCTATCCAGATTCGTATCTCTTCGGCGCGAAAAGATGGCAGGTTAAAAAACAGAATGACGAAGAGTACTCTTTGAGAGCATACTCCTTGGGGTAATGTATGCCTCATAATGGCGGGCATATAATGGATTAGCTCGGCTTCAGAATATTGGCGACTATGCAGGAGAAATTCGCCGATACCGAGCTTGGGTCACCAGATGAATGCCATAGGCAACAAGTCCCAGAGCGACAATTCCCATTAAAACCGCTCCAAAAGGCTGTTGTTGAATGACTTGCAGGGCCCCTTCGGTAGTCTTAGCCTGACTGGGGTCCGCAGTTCGGGCTGCTTGAACGAAGAAATAGCCAATAATTGCGGTTACGATACCTTTTGAGATCAGTCCAAAGCGGCCAATATAAATAGCCCACATTTTTTCTAAAGAACTCATTTCTTGAGTCTTCAATTTACGACGAAATTTCGTTTTAATCCCCCGATAAATACAGTAAAAGCCATATCCGGCTGCCGCTATGCCAACCAAGCCAACAAGCCACTGACCAAAGGGCTGAGACAACAGCGTTGCCGTTTGCTGACTGTTAGAACTGCCACCCCCACTGGAGGAGGAAGTCTCGCTGCTAAACACAATGCGGAATGCGGCAAAAGCCAGAGAACCGTAGATGATGCCACTGACTACGTAAGACATTCGTCGCGCAAAGCTACTCCAGCCGTCGTCGTCATGCTCAGGGTCATAAAGTGCTTGCACAAACCGCCAGATGACATATCCGGCCAAGCCAACTGCGACTAAAACCAGCAAAATATTACCGAAAGGCTGACTGGCGATAGTCTGAAAGGCTCCCTTTGAGCCGCTAACCTTACCGCCCCAATTAAAGGCCGCTTGAAAGGCCAGAATACCTACCAGAGCATAGACTACCCCTTTAGCCGCATAGCCAAATCGGGCGAGCCGTTCGAGCCACACTGCCGTTTTGAACGGGGTTGAAACTATTCTGACGCGTCTCCGGGGCTCCATAATTCACTTCCTATGTGGTGGTTAAATGAGCTGTGGCTAAATCGCTAAATCCTCAACGGGTTCTTGCACTACTGACGCTTGGGACTTTTGATAAAACAACGCAATGCCAAACGCCAAGGCCCCAATGCGGCCCATAAACATCAGGGCAATCACAATCCACTTGCCCAACATTGTCAAATCGCCGGTTATGCCCCGAGACAGGCCAACTGTGCCGAGAGCCGAGGCCGCCTCAAACAAGACATCTTCAAACGCTTGCCCCTGTACTAAAAGCAACAACGCTGACCCGACCAGAAATACCAAGAGATAAAACACGATCGCGGCAAATGCTGTCAGTAAGCGTTCCTCAGGAATACGACGGCCTAAGTATGCAGGGCGATATTGTCCCCGGAGTTGGCCCCAGACGCCTCCCAAAGCGGCAGCGATGGTAGTGGATTTGAGGCCACCACCCGTACCCGACGGTGACGCCCCCAAAATCATCAACACAATAGTGAGCAACACTCCAAAGGCTCCCAGTGAACTAATAGGATGGGTGTTGAACCCGACGGTGGTCAGAGCCGTCATCGCTTGGAACCAAGCCCCTAAAATGCGCTCTCCTAATGGCAAAACGATGATGGACTCATCAAAAAAGAATAGGAGCAACGAACTGATAGCGATTGCCCAGGCGGTGAAATAGAGAATGATGCGGGTAGTCAAAGCAATACGGCGACGACGACCCACGACCCCTTGCCAAATGTCTGTGACCACTAAAAAGCCGATGGAACCTAGCAAGCTCAAAATACTCACGACGACGTTGATCCACAAGTCGCCTCGAAAGTCTTCTAGACTATTGGGAAAAACGCTAAACCCAGCAGTACAAAAGGCTGATACGGAATGAAAAATCGCCTTCCAAATCGGATTCGAAACCCCTTCTGCGACAAACAGCAGGGTCAGTAAGATGGCCCCAATACTCTCTGCAATAAACGTAAAAATGACCGTATGACGAATCAATAGCTTGAGGTTGAATCCTTCTGGCAATGCGAAAACCGTAGAGCCTACCTGCTGTCGAAACCGTGGCAGAGAGTCTTGGCTCGCGAGCAGTACAAATGACCCTAGGGTCATATAGCCCAGGCCCCCAACTTGAAAAGCCAGCATGACGATAAGTTCGCCTAAAAAGTTATAAGCTTCGGGCGTGTTGACGGTAATCAATCCGGTCGTGCTAACGGCTGAAGTTGCGATAAATAAATTGTCGAGCAGACTAATGCGATCACTCTCCCAACAGATCGGTAGACACAGCAGCACCCAGGCCGCCAAAACATAACTGCCATATCCCCACAGCAAAACTCTAACGGGATTAGATCGTCTCAGTTTGCTGAACGGGCGGATAAAAAGCGATAGAGGAGAACGCCTCTTCATAGTGAAATTCCTCTGCTAAATCTGACGAAATGAATCCAGAATTGCCAAAATAGCTAAGACTTGCAGATATATAACTGTCGCCAGTTCCATTAGAAGCAAGACGGTGAGCCATTTGGCTGTGGGTTAGGCATCCGAATTTTACTGATTGCATCAGCCTGGATGGCTAAAGCTATATATTCTTGATAGTGATTGCTATAACGACGCAGCTCTTGCTTTCAAAAGCTGTTGTTCAGAAATTTGTACAGCGGTACATGGCTACATTCCTAATTTTTTTAGGTCAAAAATAAGCTTCAATTCGATTTATCCTTTTAGCCTTTCTTGCCGTACATGAAATATTGGCCATTAAAGGTTTTCAAAAAACTCTCTAAGAATAAGATTTTTCACAATCTCCTTGAGAAATCAAAAAACTCCAGGGCCTAAAAGAACTACTAAGCTGTTTAGGAAAGAGGATTTTTGAGAAAGAGTAGAAATGTCTGTTAAACATCTCTATTAATATCACTTGTAGTTTGCAGGAAATGAGCTGAAATCAAACTTTGGTAGGAGCTTTTAGAGAGGTGTTGCGATCGCCACTTGGTTGCAGTGCTTCACCTTCAATGAAGGAACGCAACATCCAGGCCATTTCCTCATGCTGTTGCATCAGACTCGTCAAAAAGTCAGCGGTTCCTTTATCCCTATATTCTTCTTCTGTCTGCTCGATCGCTTCTCGTAAATTGCGAATAACTTGCTCATGATCCCTCACCAGACGAGCCACCATTTCATTAGCACTGGGCAAATCTCCTGCATGTTCCTGAATGGATGCACGATTCAAGAATTCTGCTGCTGTACCAAGGGGATATCCTCCCAAAGCGCGAGCCCGCTCGGCAATTTCATCGGTGCTAATAGTCAACGCTTCGTAGTGCTCTTCCCATAGGGCATGAAGCGTTCGAAACTGAGGACCAACAATATCCCAATGATACTTTTTTGTCTTAATCAAAAGTAAGTAAGTGTCTGCCAGGCATTTGTTGAGAATATCTACAACATCTTGGCATTGCTTGTCAGAAAGACCAATATTAATTGCCGCCATTGAATCTCGTGTAAGTTAAGGAGCAGAGACTTTAGTTGTATGAGATATGAAAGTGTGTATTCATCTATCCCTTGGAATAACTCATAAAACCATCAGTCATGCTAGGGAGTGAAATTGAGCTAATATCCCTCCCTAGTTAGATGAGCTAATAGATTTTCCGGCTTAAGGTCTGATTGAAATTATCTATTCAATGATTGTCATAAGGCATGAGCAATTCTTTTTTATTAAAGGGAGTCGCGTCGATCGACTGTGCGAAGGCTAATGCGGCTTTTGGTTCTCATACGACTGCCGAACATGCGGATATGGTCAAGATGTTGGGGCCTTTCAAGCAGCATTGAAGTCCGCCTGCAATGATTTGGCTGTTGATATTGAATCTTTGTCCGATCTCATCACGCCTCAGGCATATATCATGAATGAGCGAGGCAAGATGACCTCCCCTGAAACCTATTCGAATTTTTAATGACGACGCATTGGGTTTAATCTCTAAGTTCTGGTTTCTATTCAGGTTTAAGTGGCTAATTTCAAGAGTTTAGTGTCTAAGACGCTTCAGCTTGGAGCGGTTTATCAAATATTCTTACTTTAAGTCGTGCGATCGCACTATTGCTTTTTCTCAAGTACCCAGATTAAGCACTTAGCTGAATTGAACGCTATCGGGTGCCTTAATCAATGACTGTCATCCTTGTTATCAGTGGCTTATTCTGTTTAATTGGGCTGTCTGCCTTTGTTGGTCACCTATACCTTAGTGGCCATTTTCGACGGCGATTACACTATTCAGTAGCGGGACTTAATCCAGCAGCGCCTGATTTTCTGCCTGCAATCGCGAGTCTGTCGGATTCGCTGCTGACCCAGGGCACTGCCGTCCGTTTTTGGTCAAAGATTGAGGAGATCCAGTCAGCTCGACTTGCGTTAATGGATAGTGCTCAACACAGCATCCAGTTCGAGACCTTCACCATGACGCCAGGGCTGCGAGCTAATGCTTTTGCTGCTGTTTTGAAAAAAAAAGCTGCTGACGGTGTCGCTGTTCAGCTACTGGCAGACAGTTATGGAGCAAAGAAATTGCCTACTCACTATTGGCGATCGCTCACCAGTGCCGGCGTCGATGTCCGCTTTTTTAACCCTTTTTCGGCTAGGGCCCCTTTGGACTATTTGCGACGCAACCATCGCAAGCTGCTAGTCGTCGATCAATCTGTGGCCATGATCGGCGGAGCCGGTATCGCTGATCGCTGGGACGGCGAAGACTCCAACAATACAGGCATCCCTTGGTATGACTTAGAGGTAGAATGGCGCGGCGACATGGTTCGATTACTGACCGGATTTTTTCAGCAGCATTGGCTCGATGCTAGTGGCCAAGTAGATCTTGCCCACCAACCCCAGCCTGCACCGGCATCAACGATCTCAACCTCGGTGATGATTACCCCTGGTGAAGATCCAACAATCGGTGATTCACCGATCCGTAGCCTGATGCAGCTGAGTATGTCAGCCGCCCGAACTCGATTATGGATTGCCAGTCCCTATCTGCTACCTGATGACGCCACCTGCCGAAAATTGACCGAAATCAAACAGCGTGGGGTCGATGTTCGCATTCTGACGATGGGACCGAAGGCTGACAAATTTTATGTTTACTGTGTCTCCCGCGAACGTTACTACGCTTTGCTGAAAGCAGATATTAAAGTCCACGAATATCAGCCCAGCATGATGCATGCCAAAGTTGTTTTGATCGATGATTTATGGGTAAGTTTGGGCAGTGCCAACCTCGACCCTCGCAGCTTTTTCCACAATGATGAACTGAACATTTGCACTAGCGAGGCGATGTTGCTAAGAGAAATTGAAACCTTCTTTAAAGATGGTTTTGCCCACAGTCAGCTAGTCCATTTAAGAGCGTGGCAACAGCGATCTCCTAAAGAAAAGATTCTTGGCAAAATTGGCAACTTCTTTTATTGGCAGCTGTAAAATTTTGAGATGCTAGTATTCTAGAATTTAAGAATAAATATGACGCTTATAATTGCGATAAAAATTCATTAGAAGAAGCTAATTCTTTAAAAATCTGAATTTCTATAGTCAACTTTAAAGGCTGTAAAATTCAGGAAATGAAGCTATTTTTGGTTGTAAAAATTAATATCTTAAGACTGCAATAGTGCTCAAGAAAAATGAATTTATAGCTACACGTCAGTAACTCCTTCAGTAGTCCTAAACAGATAAAAATGTGATGTAGTAGTGTAAGCACTCGGCATCAATTGCACGAGACGATAGACTAACGCTTGGGCGTGGGGTGCAACCATCATTTGTACCGTTGGTTTTCCACGCCTGTTTTCTCAGAGAATCTGATATGTTGGAACCCCTCTCTCACTTGAGACTGGTGCAAGTCTGAGATCAAAGAATTTTTACAGAATCCTCCTTTTCCTTTTGATGCCCAAGTTTGGGCTACTCGACAGGTTTACATTGCGCTGGGTTTCTTGATGTGTGCGCCGCTATGTTAGGGCTAGATGCCTGCCCAATGGAAGGCTTTATTCCCAGCAAGTTCGATGAAATTCTGGGACTGTCTGAAAAAGGCTATGCCGCTGCGGTGATCTACACACTGGGATATCGTGCAGAGGGAGATCGCCTCCACTACCCCTAAAGTGCGCTACGAAACGGCAGAGGTCGTGGAATACGTTGATTAGGGGTTCTTGGTTCTTGGTTCTCGGTTCTCGGTTGGGCTCACGGGCAAGATGCCCATCCTTACCCTCCATCATCCCATCACCCAGCCACTCTCATATCCTACGTATGTGGCTCTCCAAAGAGGACGACTGAACCAGTTAAGCCCTCTAGCACTTGATGGGTGACGTCACTGACAGCGAGTCCGCCTGAAGTGCGACGCCGCATTGATCGCAGTATCACTAAATCTACGTGCCGCGCTGCTTTGATAATTACGGCTGCCGGATCATCGTGCCGAATACACTTGATTGAATGCTGCACACTAGGCCCAGTTTTCATCACCTGTTTAAGTTCTTGAGTCAGGATTTTAAAAACCATGGGATCGTGGGTGCGATCGCTGATGTGCAGCAGGGTAATTGATGCCGCGTGGGTGTCGGCAAAGATTTGCCCAAAGCGAATGGTACGAATCGTTTGTGGGGTAAGGATTTTGACCGGAATCAGAATTCGTCGCATATCGACGGGAGCTTTTTGCAATCGGGTGACTGCTACCGGACAGTGAGCTGCCCAAAATACTGTGTCGATAACGGTGCCAAACAGTCGTGCCCGGAGCCCCTCGGTGTGACTCCAGCCCATAACAATCAGTTGAGCATCTTGTTCGCGCGCGGTACGACTGATGCCCTCAGCAATGTCATCATCAATGCGGGTTTGCAGACGGGCTTCGGTGCCAAATTTATGACTAATTGTTTGTGCTGTTTGTAGCAGCTTGTGAGCCCTGTTCAAGGCTTGCAGCAAGCGCGGATTATCCATGTGAATATGGGCAGGGGCGATTGCAAGCGGCACAATGTAGCCCTTCTCATGTCTGGCAATCAAGGCCGCCATCTCAATTAGATAGGACTGCGTTTGGGGGTTTGACAGCGGCACGACAATCGCAAAAGGACGGTCAACAGACTGTTCAGATTCGAGCCAACCGTCCCAAACAAGATCGTCGTCAGGAGCGGCAATAGCCGCAGGAAGCAGCGGCAAGGCACGGGCAAAGCGGCTGGTCGCAATCGAACCCACTAGCGAGGTAATCAGCATCAGCACGATCACTGCGTTAAAGACAGGAGCAGTGATTAAGCCCACCTGCAAGCCTACCAAGGCCGCCGCCAGAGTAGCGGCTACCTGCGGCAGAGATAGTGACCACATGGTTAGGATTTGCAGCCAGCGATAGCGAAAACAGCGACCGGCGATCGCTGCTGCCAAGAACTTAGTCACCATCAGCGTTAGCACGATGCCCACCGTCAGGCCGAGGCGATCTGTCAGCGCTTCTAGAAAAACAGGAATATCCAGCAATAGCCCCATGCAGACAAAAAAGAATGGGATAAACAGGACGCTGCCAAAAAACTCGATTTTCTCCTTCACGGGGCCATCGCCGACAACATCATTCACTGCCAATCCAGCGAGAAACGCCCCCACAATATTTTCAACGTGAATGACTTGAGCGCCAACAGATGCCAGGAAAACGGCCACTAAAATAAATAAAAACTTGTTGCCCTGTTCATCTCCGGTGTGCCGAAAATAGAGCCGACCGGCCCAGCCCAGGCCAAACAGCACGGCTGCGGCATACAGTCCAAGGCCGACCAGTTGCAGCGTCAGCGACCCCGCGGAAAAATCTCCCTGTTGCAAAGAAACGCAAACCGCCAGCACCAGCAGTGCAGCAATGTCCGTGAAAATTGTCGCCCCGACTGTCACGGTCACCGATTCATCGCGGGCGACACCCAAACGCATGACGATGGGATAGGCTAACAGGGTGTGAGACGCTAGCAGCGACCCAATCAGCACGGCAGCGACCCAACCACTTCCT
>JBCCNE010000109.1:0-11019 GCA_039026015.1 Cyanobacteria bacterium P01_C01_bin.70
CAGCAGTTGCACAAGTCGGGGAAGTTGATTGGCCACTTGGCAGGTCTCCAAACAGGCTGCTTTTCATCCTACGCTGAGGCTGGCTGAGATGCGTCATTAATTGATGTTAGAAACCTTGTGGAATAAGCATTACCGCGCCCGTCCCAACTTTAACAAGCTAGGAGTTGCCATCATTTAGCTACTCAATGACTTAGCTCTTAGCTACGGCCTCTAAGTATGGGTTCTTTGTAGACGGGGCTGCAAAGATATTGAGGATGATCGCGTCAAGACCATAGGTACCCGATGCGATTGCTCGATGCATCACTAATTTGTGAATTGAAAGCTTGAGATTAGAGGGCTCATCAGAGTATATTAAGAAATACAAAGGTAATTCTCCGCTGCCACTGGAGAATATTCCTCATAGTGATGATTGCCAGGATTTTTCTGCGAAAATTCGTTGATCTATCCTGGTTTTTTTCGGATGCAGTTATAGGTTATTGATCGAGAAGACTTTATGGCTAGCAAAGAGCAAATTCAAAAGCACCTATCCATTAGTTCGAACATTAAACTTAGCGAGAATGTTCCCGATAAGCGTGAAGAAGAAGCCCGCAAGGTTCGCATTATGGAGCATATCAAGCGCAGCAAGGGCCAAAGCGCCTAACATTAAATTGCTTTGAAAATGGAACTGGTCATGTCTCCTCAACAGGACCATGTTTCAAACCCGAGAGATACAGAGTTCCGCTTTTTTGCGGAGTCAGCTATATAGAATATGCAAGCTTGATAGGCCTCCTGTTAGGCTTAATTAGTTCTGATTGATTTATCACTCTCTAGAGTGAAGCATCAGTCAAAGCTAAAAACCCTTTGGAATAGCTGGATAGTCAAAGCCCTGAGCATTTAATTGATAGGCGATAGCGGTTCCTAGAGGTATCCCATGGGATTGATTGGAGAGCCGTTTTGCCGCACTTCAAAATGCAGATGTGGACCGGTTGATAAGCCCGTCGAGCCGACTGCCGCGATCGCCTGCCCCTGCCCCACCAGCTGTCCAACCCTGACAAACAGGCGGCTGCTGTGGGCATAGAGCGTAGTAATGCCGCCGCCGTGGTCAAGAATGACAGTGTTGCCGTAGCCTCCGCGCCAGCCGGCATAGATGACTCGTCCAGAATCGGCCGCATAAATTGTGGTCCCAGAAGGCGCACCAAAGTCAACTCCGGCATGCAGCCGTGAGGTGCCTAAGATGGGATGACGACGATAGCCAAAGCCGCTGGTAATGCGACCGTTGACCGGGAAGACAAAAACACCGGTGCCGCGTACCGCCCCGTTGGAAGCCGCAACTTTTTGGCGAATAAGGGTAGCAATTTCTTCGGAGTCGCGGGCTAATTGGGCTCCGGCTGACTCCAGTGCCGCCTGATCGCTTTGCAGGCGGCTAATAAGCTGCTGCTGCTGAGTCGCTTCTGCCTCATACTGCTGTTTTTTGGCCAGCAGCTCTTGACGCAGGAGAGAAACTCGGGTTTTCTGCGATTCCACTACGGCGCGCTGTTGCTTAATCTTGTCGGCTTTAGCCTTGAGGTCAACCAGTACGTTGCGATCGGCATCATAAACGCGACGGAGCTGATAGCGGCGATCCAAAAACTCATTAAAGTTTTCGCTCTGCAAAAGCACGGCCCAGCCGTCTCCACCCCGCTGGCGCTGTAAAAACTGGAGGCGCCCGACAGCGGCCCGTCGCACTTCTTCGTAAGCGCTTTCAGCCTTGACGAGGTCGGTTTCGAGCGCTTTGAGTTCCCGTTCGGCTTTCGCCAGGCGAAATTCGGTCTCGGCAATCTGATCGGCGGTGGCCGCGATCGTATTTTGAATCGAATCTAAATTTTGCTCTGCCTGATTGGTCTGTCGCTGGAGCTGTTCGGTTTTCTGCTCTAAATTTTGTCGCTGTTGGTCAACGGTTTGCTTTTGCTGTTGCAGGTCTTGTAAAGATTGCGCGATCAGTATGGGCGGCTCCGCGCCCTGCACAGGGACATGCAGAATCAGACTATGACACAGCGCGATCGCCAAAGCTAGAACTAGCGTGCTGATGAGCCATCGCCGCTGCCGAATCCGTTGAGTCTGCTGTGTCCACTTCACTACCATCGTTACACCACTCAATTGCCGCTGCTGTCAGGCCCTATCCGAGCAAAATTGACCAGAGTCACCGCATTCTATCGGTAAAGGTGCGATCGTGAAAAAGTTCTGCAATCCCTAAGCACACTGTGGAAGCAGCATTGCTCTGAGAAAGGATAAATCAAAACGCTAAATGTAGCATCTATGCTGCATACTTTACCTGCATCTAGCGTTTTTTGTGGGCAATTGCGATGAACTATTACAAACCGTAGACCACTTTGCTCTTGGCAGTGATTAGCCGTCTGCTTTGCTAAAGTGCCTTTTTTTGACTGCCGCAGGCTTTTACGAGTCAAGTACGCTAAAGGATACTGTACGATTTGAAGCAGATTTGAAAGCAGGCGTTATGCATCGTCAATAATTTAGAGTGCTAGCAGAAACCTACTGAACTCCTGCAGTATTTCCTTGCCTAAAGCAGTACGCCAATCTATGCGGATATGTAGTTTGGCGGTCAATTACGACTATCAGCTAGAAAATATTCCAATAGCATTAGGGTCGGCGATCATGTTGCTGAAATTGCTCAAGGTGTGGCGATGGTGCTCAAAACTGGAGCTACGAACACTAATTTTGACGCCGCGATTGGTATTCATTCCGGTGCAGCCGCAGAGTTTGTCACGATGGGTAAATCCAGCCAGTATTAAAGGCCATGGCAAGTGATCGCTGTTGGGCACGTTCCGTAAAAAGAGCCTTGAGTCTGGGTGAAATGCGATCGTGCCATCTTTGGCATCTTCTGGGTGCACTTAAAGTCCCGATGAGGTTTTGCATCGATGTTTTATGAAACTGGAAAGCTGAGTCCAGTCATGGCGAATTTGAAAAGGTGTTGGGTACTCTAAAACAGCTGTCCTCAGCACTGAAAACTCGCAAAACACCCTGTATTCCGTGCCTGGAGGCTTTTAAGCAGGCCCAAGCGAACTCATCAGCGAACC
Organism: Cyanobacteria bacterium P01_C01_bin.70; assembly: GCA_039026015.1. Classification (GTDB taxonomy): domain Bacteria; phylum Cyanobacteriota; class Cyanobacteriia; order Phormidesmidales; family Phormidesmidaceae; genus Halomicronema. The sequence continues at coordinate 3,054 of JBCCNE010000109.1, forward strand.
TGTGGCTGTGTTTCCTTGACCTGTTTTTATTGCTCTGCCAATGGGGCTGACGCCCGTGTTCACAGCTAACTAGGACATTGAACTGCCATGACAGATACTAAACGCGCCCTCATTACAGGCATTACAGGCCAAGACGGCTCTTATTTAACTGAACTGCTATTAGAGAAAGACTATGAAGTGCATGGCATTATTCGTCGCACTTCAACATTTAACACCGACCGCCTAGACCATGTTTATGTTGATCCTCATAACGAAGATGCGCGGCTATTTTTGCACTATGGGGATTTAAATGACGGCACCATGCTGCGCCGAATTCTAGAGCAAGTTGAGCCCCGTGAAGTTTACAATCTTGGCGCCCAATCCCATGTTCGAGTTAGCTTTGATTCTCCCGAATACACCGTAGATACGGTGGCCATGGGCGCATTGCGACTGCTCGAAGCCATCCGCGATTATCAGCAACGAACCGGCAATGAGGTGCGCTATTACCAAGCGGGCTCTTCAGAAATGTATGGCAAGGTGCAGGAAATTCCTCAAAAGGAAACGACGCCATTTTATCCCCGCAGCCCCTATGCCTGTGCCAAGCTCTACGCCCATTGGCAAACTATTAACTATCGCGAGTCTTACGATCTGTTTGCCTGTAATGGCATCTTGTTTAACCATGAGTCACCGCGTCGGGGCGAGACCTTTGTAACACGTAAAATCACTCGTGCTGTTGCCCGCATTGTTGCAAAGCAGCAGGACAAACTGTACTTAGGGAATCTCGATTCTAAGCGTGACTGGGGCTATGCCAAAGACTATGTCAGAGCAATGTGGCTGATGCTGCAGCAAGAAACTTCTGACGATTATGTAGTGGCGACTGGTGAAACCCACTCCATTCAAGAATTTCTGGAATTGGCTTTTGGCCACGTTAACCTTAACTGGCGTGATTATGTTGAATTTGATCCGCGCTATTTGCGCCCGGCAGAAGTTGACCTGCTGATTGGGGACCCTGCTAAAGCTAAAGCGCAGCTAAAGTGGGAACCCAGCGTTACTTTTTCAGGACTGGTGCAACTCATGGTTGACGCTGATCTGGAAGCAGTCGGCATTGTCGATCCGGCGCAGGTGGTTCATCCTGAGTTGGCCACAATTCGTCGAGCACAGCTCAGTCAGAGCATGAGCTAAACTGCCGCAAGGTTTTTTTCTCCGATTACGTTAGCCATTAATCTCACAGCCTTCCGTATCAGTTCAGATTGGGGGGCTGTTTTTTGCCGCAAATTGCATCTTTACGTAACAGCAATCTGGCAGATGGCAATTGTCTATATAAAAAACAGGGATGCTTATTTTAAGGGCTGTCATCATTTAGAGCCTGAACCCTTATGCTGAGAGCAGTTCAGCCCCTAGCTGGTTTTGTGGAGTGGGCGCGGTAATGCCTATGCCGCAAGGGTTTCGAGTTTAATTGATGACGCGCCCTAGAACTCAGCTTGTTGGATAAGGCATAAACGAAATTGTGCCTGTCTTAGCGGGGTGTGCTGTTACAAACTATCTCAATCACCTCTAATATGGTTACGAGAGATATGCATCTCAACCTTCAGAAACATGCAGATTTGATAGGCACACTAAAACATGGCTGAAGAAAACGCGGCTCAATCTGTCCCAAAAGCCGACAGCACTGAAAGCACTCCCAAGGTTGACGGCGCTGAGAACGCTGAAAATACTCCGACAGCTGATAGCACTCCCAAAACTGATGGTGCTGAAAACGCTGACGACGCTCCGAAAGCCGACAGTGCAGAGAAAGCCGAGAGCGCTGTAAAGGCTGAGAGTGCTGAAAAACTCGATAGCGCTCCCAAAGCTGATAGTGCAGAGAAACCTGATACGACCACGCAGGCTGAGAGTGCTGAAAAAGCGGCAGCGGCTAAGAAAGCGGCAGCGGCTAAGAAAGCAGCGGCGGCTAAGAAAGCCGATAGCAAAACAGATTCAGACGCCAAAGCGAAAAAGAAGAAAAAGCCTCCTAAGATCGAAGATAAGCCTTTCACCGAGTTTATAGAGCAGCATTTTATGCCAGCGTTGGATAAAGCCCTGAAATCTGATGGTTGGGAGGGTGTTCAGCTCTCTTTAGTCGATGCCCCTCTGACAGTGAAAGGTGCTGATGACCAGGAAAGCTATTGGCAGCTCCAAGGAGACCATCCTAGTAATCTCAATCACCGATTCAGCATTGTCTTTAGTGAAGACGATATTAAAAGTCCAAAATACTTTTACTACAGTCAAGGCGATCGCCAAGCGAGTATGGTTGAGCAATTCATGGGTGACGAGCGTCGAATCTCGTTAGAGCTCATGGTGCTGTACACTTTGCAGCGGCTTAAGGGACAAAAATGGTTGACTCGCAATTGATCCAGCATCAGCTATGCTTGGCACTCCTGCAGCTGACAGTAAATTAGGTTATTTAATCCGCCCCGTCGCAATGCTCTAGGATTGAGGAGGCGTTTTTGCAGGGACTTAACCCTTTCTGCTTGGGAATTAACCTATGTTGTCGGCGATCGCAACTCTCAATCATCGACTAGAGCAGGCTTTAGTGCAGGCCTTTGGGACAGATTTAGCGGGCACTGATCCGGTACTAGTGCCCGCGAGCAATCCCAAGTTTGGCGATTATCAGGTTAACTGTGCGATGGCTTTAGCCAAGCGGCTACAAGCTAAGCCCCGCGCAATCGCTGAAAAAATCGTTGCCAATTTAGACGTCGCTGATCTTTGTGAACCGCCAGAAATCGCGGGGCCTGGTTTTATTAATCTGCGGCTGCAAACTGACTATTTGACGGCGCAGTTGTCGGCGATTGCCGCCGATGAACGGCTGGGCATTGCCGCTGTAGAATCGCCGACAAAGGTCATTGTAGACTTCTCTAGTCCTAATATCGCTAAAGAAATGCACGTTGGTCACCTGCGCTCCACCATCATCGGTGATGCGATCGCCCGAGTGCTGGAGTTTGTCGGTTATGACGTGTTGCGGCTCAATCATGTGGGCGATTGGGGCACTCAGTTCGGCATGTTGATTACACATCTGCGCAGCGTTTGCCCCGCAGCCTTGACTGGTGATAGCGCTGTGGATATCGGCGATTTGGTGACGTTTTATAAGCAGGCGAAACAGCGCTTTGATGAAGACGAGGAGTTTAGGGAGCGATCGCGCCAAGCCGTCGTTGCTCTGCAATCGGGGGACCAGGTCGCTCGCCAAGCGTGGCAAGTGCTCTGCGATCAGTCTCGTCAGGAATTTCAAAAAATCTATGACCGACTGGACGTGACGATTACTGAACGGGGCGAATCTTTCTACAATCCGCTGCTGTCGGATGTTGTCACCAATCTCAAGCAGCAGGGTCTGCTAGTAGAAGATCAGGGCGCGCAAGTCGTATTTTTAGACGGATTTACTAACAAAGCGGGCGCTCCCCAGCCGCTGATTATCCAAAAATCGAACGGTGGCTTTAACTATGCCGCGACGGATTTGGCCGCCATTCGCTACCGCACTCAGCAAGATGGCGCTGAACGCATCCTCTATGTGGTAGATGCCGGACAGGCCAACCATTTCAACCAGGTTTTTCAAGTTGCTGAAAAAGCCGGTTGGGTGCCTAAAAAAGTTGAACTAGCTCACGTTCCCTTTGGGTTGGTGCAGGGGGAAGACGGCAAAAAATTCAAAACGCGCTCTGGTGAAACCGTGCGCCTTAAAGACCTGCTGGACGAAGCTGTGACTCGCGCCCGCGACGATTTAGCTAGCCGTATTGACGCCGAAAATCGTCAAGAGAGTGAAGAATTTATTCAATCGGTAGCGACGATTGTTGGCATTGGAGCCGTAAAGTATGCCGATCTGAGTCAAAATCGCACCAGTAACTACATCTTTAGCTACGACAAAATGTTGGCCTTACAGGGCAATACTGCACCGTACTTGCTATATGCCTACGTGCGCGTGCAGGGCATTAGCCGTAAAGGCGGCATTGACTTTCAAACGCTTGGGACGAATGCTGCGGTTTACTTAGCCGACGAGAGCGAATTCACCCTGGCAAAGCACATCCTGCAACTTGATGAAGTGATTGCGGAGGTCGTGCAAGATTTATATCCCAATCGTTTGTGTCAATATCTGTTTGAGCTGAGTCAAAAATTCAACCAGTTTTATGATCGCTGCTCAGTGCTGCAGGCTGATGGGCCAGAACGAACCTCGCGTCTGATCTTGTGTGACCTGACCGCTCGCATCTTGCAATTGGGACTCTCGCTGCTGGGCATCCGAGTATTAGAACGGATGTAATCTTGTGAAATTAAGCACGGTGCTTTTCCGTAAAGTTAACAGACTTACAGGGGGCGTCCGGATTTGAGCGGCTCTGAGCCGAAAATCTAGAAGTCCCAAGCTATACATAAAGTTTATGGAAACACCGAAACCAGAATCGAAGTTGGCTGCCGCTTCAGAATATGCCTTGATTTTTGGAGCCGGTGCGAGTGCAGCGATGTCTCTAGCGGCACAGCAGGTAGCTGCGGCTTCAGTTCCAGTTACGGCCCTGGTGGCCATTGGTCTGATGAACCGTCGCCGTCTTGACCGACGAATTAAGGCCGGACAGCCGTTTGGCCCACTGATGGAAGAGCGGTCTGCTCGTGAACAAGCATTATCGGCACCGACGGTAACCGCGCAGCCACTGCCCCTCTCTCCGTCGCCACTCGCGTCTGGAACTCCCGTGCCGCCGCCGCCCCCGCCGCCATCATTTCCCCCGCCGCCGAAGCCATCAACCAATATGACTCCTGCCGCCATGAGTCAGCCAGCCGGCCGGGCTATGGCTCCAGTCATGAGTCCGACACCACAACTGCGATTATCCCCTAGGCAGCAGCAGTTAATGGCGGCTAAGAAAGTTCTGGAAATGGCTCAGAGCAAGAGTTTACAGCGAATTGGGTCGCAGCTACAGCAAGCGCGGATTAATCACGGCTTTACGCTCCAAGATATTCACCACCAGACTTATATTCAGCGCTATGCGCTGCAGGCGATCGAAAGCGGTGATTTAGATGCCCTGCCGGAGCCCTTCTACATTCGGGCATTTATTAAAAAGTATGCGATCGCTCTGGGCTTACCCGGGGCTGAAATTGCTGGTCAGTTCCCTACGGCTTAAAGCCCCTCTCAGGAGGCCGATCAAGCGTTTGATTAATCGCAAGGCTCAAGCTGTGTCATCAAGAGCACCATATCGTCGATGGCATCCAGCATGACGCGGCCTGACTGTCCCGGCTGGTTGACAATAATGCTAAAAACGACCGTGCCGTACTGATCGGTTTCTAGATATCCCGATAGCGCTCTAACGCCTCTGAGTGTGCCCGTTTTGGCATGAACTTTGCCATGAGCTGCGGTATGTTCAAACCGATGACGGAGGGTACCGGTGACGCCACCAACCGGCAGCGATTCATAAAACAAGCCGCTCTCATCGCCTTCGTGCATGCCTTTGAGCAACGTCACGAAGGCCGCAGGCTCTGCCTGATTGCGGCGAGAGAGGCCAGAGCCGTCTGCTTGTACATAGCTGTTGGGGTCAACGCCAAGGGGTTCTAACATGGTTCTGACTCGATTTTGGCCGCCCATACGCTGCAGCAGTTCATCGGCGTGAGCATTATTGCTGTCACGATTAACCAAATTTAAATCGTGACGAAAATCCCACAGCGCTGCCGGAGAATGAGCCGCGATCGCCTGCATGGCAGCGGCACTGGTCATCAATTTGATGTTAGAGGCGGGAATCAGCTTCTGTTTGGCATTGTGAGCGTACAGCAGGTGATCTGCCTCTAGGGGATAAATGGCGATGCCCCAATTAGCCGTTGTAAAGTGCGGCTGCGCCACAATGGCGTCTAGCATCGGAGCTAAATTTTCTGGACAAAAGCGCGGCTCTAATAGGTCTTCGGCAATGAGTGCCTCCGCTGCCGTCTGTTTGGTGGCGGCAGTGGTTGACGAGATCGCCCCTTGAGCTGTCGGTATCGCAAAACTGCTCGTCAGTGCTACGATGCCTGAAATTGTCGCTAGCCGATGCCCAATCCACAAGAGCCGTTGGGTGAACTGTGCCATACCTGTATCCTCGTGTATAGTAAGCGCGATCGCTTTTCCCCCAACCACTATAGGGCGCTCGCTCAGAATTGTTGATCACGACTTTGTGCCTAATGATACAGAGGAATTGGGACGCTAGTTCCTTCTACTTTGTAGGCGGTCAAAATCTGGGAAAATGCCTCCACAGAGTATGTCATCTCAAGAATCTTTTCGAATTCATGCATTCTGGGGCACGGCATTAATCTAATGCTAGAAAACCGATGGAATCTGCATTACCGTGCCCGTCCCTAACTGCCTAAGCTAGGGACTGAAATTCTTGCTGTTGAAGGATAGGGTGACTAAACAATGACAGTCCTAGTGAGGTCTCACGTATAAATATGAGGTCACTTTGTCAGAATTTGGAACCTGTCCCTAACTGGGATGCTCTACTTGATGTACAACATTGATAGATGACGACACAGCCGTGGCAAATGACCCTCAAGTAATTGGCGTTGATCTAGGCGGTACTGCTATTAAGCTCGGGCAATATCGTCAATCTGGCGACTGTCTTGCCGAATTAGTAGTCTCAACTCCTCAGCCATCCACTCCCGAAGCCGTCCTAGCCGCCATCATGCAGGCTATTGACCAACTCGATCCGGATCGACAGGTGCGGGCGATCGGCGTGGGCACTCCTGGCCCTGCTTGTGCTCAGGGGCGCACTGCTCGCGTTGCTATCAACCTAGCTGGCTGGCAAGATGTGCCGCTTGCCGACTGGTTGGAGGCCAAAACGGGCTTGCCGACGGTGCTGGCAAACGACGCCAACTGTGCCGGTCTTGGAGAAGCCTGGTTAGGGGCAGGAGATTGCTATCGAGATTTGATTGTGCTGACTTTGGGAACAGGCGTGGGGGGAGCGGTCATTCTCAATGGAGAACTATTTGTGGGCCGTACGGGGGCCGCTGGCGAACTCGGCCTGATTACGCTGAACCCTGAGGGAGCATCCTGCAATAGCGGCAATCGGGGGTCGTTGGAGCAGCACTGTTCGGTGCAGGCGGTGCGGCGAGAGATGGGGTGTGATCCTGGTAAATTAGCAGCTCAAGCCCTAGCGGGCAATGAGGCCGCGATCGCCTATTGGCAGCAATACGGTCGTCATCTCGGTGCGGGATTGGCCAGTCTGATTTACGTTTTGACGCCAGAAGCGGTCATTCTCGGCGGGGGTATCAGTGCAGGAGCCGACCTGTTTTTACCAACAGTGTGGCAAGAAATTGAGCAGCGGGTGTTGCCCACTTCCCGCGAGGGACTCCAGATTCTCACGGCACAGCTGGGTTCTCAGGCTGGGGTTGTGGGGGCAGCGCGTCTGGCTTTCCAACGTTTCTGCCGCTAGGCTGCGGCGTCCCACCACCACCGGAGCAGTTAAGTGAATTTTCCCAGCGCTGGCTTACAAATTTCTGCGATCTTGGGTACACAAACTGTAGTCATCTACAAGGTTAAGGAAACCTCAAACCAATGACTAAAACCAACTATTCTGCCCTGGTCGGCGCGTTTGTGATTACGGCTGGCCTACTGGGTGGGGGAGCGTGGTACCTCAGCAAAATGGCTCCAGGGCTACTGGGCAATCAGAATGCGGCTAACAGTCAAGGTGCGGTTTTGCCCCAGAGCGATCGCACCTTGACCCTTTTGGGTGATACTTTCAGCGGCTACAGCACCTTTCGTAACGAGACTTTTCAGTCGACACTGGCTGAGACTGGGCTCACCCTCACCTATAGCGATGAGTTTGATCAGGCAAAACGCGCTCAAGAGTTGACTGCAGGTCAAGCTGATATCATCGTCACCACCCTCGATCAATATTTGCAGCAGCAGCCTGCCGGTACTATTGTTGGCCTGATTGACCGCACCATCGGCGCAGATGCCGTTGTGCTCAATACGCCAAAATATGGGTCTCTTAAATCGCTGAATGACCTAGCTCCATTAGTA
>JBCCNE010000110.1:0-10776 GCA_039026015.1 Cyanobacteria bacterium P01_C01_bin.70
CCACGACCAAGGCGGTTCCTTGCTGCCATGTTTGCGTCAATGTACTCACCTCTAATGATTTCGATCACTTCATCATCTTGACGAAATTGAGCGCTGTTGGCGAGCTTGAGTTCTGGGCGAGAGCGTTCCACATGGGCAAATTTATCAATGCTTTCAGTGCGGGCATATTTCCGTGAGCGGAACGCCCTCACTGACAAGCACTGGGAGCATTCGATTGAAGGACATTTACTGGCGGCTGAGACCAGTGGGCAGAGCGACACTGCTGACTCCGGCGACAACAGTGACTTTAACTGATATAAACCGTCACAATCTCCGTAAAGTTCAGGAATCGTGCGATCGCGTGACGTAGATTATCTTACTAACCTGATACGGGTCACAAAGCAAATCATATCGGCTCTCTAAACTGAGCTTTAGCATTCATTTTGTTCTTTCCAGAGGCCATCCAGTTCTGGAATTGGAACCATGCAGATTGATGTTAAGTCTCAGCACTTGGGCATATTAAGCCTAGCTCTGACAGCATCACGTGTTGCCACTCTGGAATTATTTCGTTTGTCTTATGACTTATACCACCAGCCAATCGGATACCGCAGCCAAAGCTTTGACAGATGAAGACTTTGATGAGAATCAGGATCTGAGCGAGGTTGCTCCTCCAGACGACGCTGATTTGATGTCTTCTGAGGAGGAAGATGACTTGATGGCCGGTGTCACGGTCGGTGTAAGTCAAACCAAAACTCGGCGCACCACTGATTTGGTGCGTCTTTATCTGCAGGAAATTGGGCGTGTGCGGCTGCTACAGCGCGATGAGGAAGTGTCTGAAGCGCAGCACGTGCAGAAATATATGGAGCTGATTGAGTTACGGGATAGCACTGGCGAGCAGAGTGGCGGCGTGTTGGAGACCTATGCCCACTTAATGCGAACCCGCGATCGCTTGACGTCTCACCTAGGTTATCGTCCTTCTCTAGAGCGCTGGGCGCAGGCTGCTGAGGTACCTTTAGCAGACCTCAAGCCCACCCTAATCGAAGGCAAAAAGGTATGGGCTAAGCTAGCTGAGATTTCTACTGCCGAATTAGATGAGCTGATTCGGGAGGGCATTCGGGCCAAGGAGCACATGATTAAAGCCAATTTACGATTGGTGGTATCAGTCGCCAAAAAATATCAAAATCGCGGACTGGAACTGCTGGATTTGATTCAAGAGGGCACACTGGGCTTGGAGCGGGCAGTCGAAAAGTTTGATCCCACTAAGGGGTATCGCTTTAGCACCTATGCTTACTGGTGGATTCGTCAGGGCATTACCCGCGCGATCGCGACCCAAAGCCGCACGATTCGTCTGCCCGTTCACATTACTGAGAAGCTCAATAAAATCAAAAAGGCGCAGCGCAAGCTGTCTCAAGACAGGGGCCACACCCCAACCTTAGACGATGTGGCGCGTGAGCTAGAGATGACGCCTGAGCAGGTACGAGAAGTGTTGGTACGGGTGCCCAGATCGGTATCTTTAGATACTAAAGTAGGCAAAGAGCGCGATACTGAACTAGGAGAGCTGTTGGAAACCGACAGCATTTCTCCTGAAGAGCTGATGATGCGTGAATCGCTGCGCCGCGACCTCAAGCAACTGATGTCAGAGCTGACTGAGCGTGAGCGTGATGTCATTCATCTGCGGTTTGGTCTGAAGGATGGTACGCCTTATTCTCTGGCTGAAATTGGCCGCACCCTTGAGCTTTCCCGTGAGCGGGTACGTCAAATCGAATCGAAGGCGCTGCAAAAGCTGCGTCAGCCCAAACGCCGCAACCGCGTCCGAGATTATCTAGAAGCTTTGGGCTAATCTTTGGCTAAGTATCGCTCTGATTTCAAGCCCCTCTTTGTTATGCCGCAGTGGCTATATCAAGAAGGGCTTGAACATTGGGCTGAAAATAATTTTATAACCGTCGCTAGTGCCGTTAGGACAAACTGGCGAGCCATGTGGTTATGCGCTAAATACGGACGTAGTGCTAGGCTTCTTAATCTATCGCCCTTCAATGACTCTGGTGGCAGATAAATTAAGGTGTAAGTGCTGAGAACTAGGCAGAGCCGATGACAGAGCCCCGTACAGCTCAGCCGACAGTTGGGTTCGTTGACGAATATTGCGCCAGTTACCAAGACTTGTTTGTTGAAGTGAGAGCGTTAGAGGCGTTTAAGCATTTGCATTTGGGCATGATTTCCGAGGCCCAACGCAAATCGCTACTCGCAATTACCAAGGTCACCGGACTATCGAATGCGCAATCACCCCAACAGTTTTTGGTGAAATCGCCCTGGCAGGCCAGCGACCTCAGACAAAGAAGGCTAGAGCTGATTCGGGCAGTCTTAGGTGAGCGCTCACTGGTGCTGGTAATTGATGAAACCAGCGACCGCAAGAAGGGCCAAGCGACAGACTATGTCAAACGACAATACATCGGCAACTTAGGCAAAATCGAGAACGGTATTGTCTCGGTCGACGCTTATGGGGTGATTGACAATGTCACCTTTCCCCTCAACTTTATGGTGTATAAACCGAAAGCGCGGTTGAAAACCTGCCGTGCTCTGGCTGAAGGAACAGCGCGTTCGGGCCAATCGCTGGCGTGCATATGAACGGACATTCAGTGATGGCCAAAGCCAAAACCGCTTTATCCGAGAGATGATTTACGGCAAACGACGAACTCAACGCTACTGGAACTCACCACTGACACCGCCACCCTCCTGTCGGCCTCAACCTGGATGGTCATGACTTGGGGCAATGACATTTCTTACCAAAAAGTCGGTGACCTCTATGGCCTCAGAAACTGGGTGGAGTATGGCTTTGAGCAAAGCAAGAATGAATTGGGATGGGCGGACTTTCGAGTCACTGACTATGTCCCAATTGAGAAGGGGTGGGAGATCGTCATGAGCCCCTATTTGATGGTCACCTTAAATACACTGCCGATGCGTCCTGAAGACGCGATTCCCCCGAACTGAGTGACTCGATGGTGGTGTCTGCTTTTCCGCAGCACCCGCGTTGGGATGCCGGCAACGGATGGCAGCATTGGCTCAACAACCTGCGGCTCATTCTATTGCCCTGGGTCAGGTTTAATGTGTTGAAGCCTTGGCTGAAAGTGTTTCTGATTCCTGAGATGAAACGAGGGTTTCAGCTACTGATTCAGCTCATAAATTAGTTTCGAGGGGTGCCTAATTCTGTCCTCCAAAAGTCTTTCTCTGCCTAGAGTCATTGAAGAGCGATAAGTCATATAGATAAACGAATGCTCCAACCGTTTGAAAGTAATCAGTTTGTTGGTCAATCTGGTTAAGATAATCAATAACCAGGTCATTTTCTTCACGAATCAACGCGTGGGAGAAAATTATCCAAACACGCGAATTGCCTCGTAGTTAGTCCAGATTCTGATACTGTCTTTAAAGTTCCTGCTCAGAAACAGCCTTCCCATTTTCAGCATGTAAATCATCCACTTCAAGCGGATAATCATCAGGCTCATACCCATATCAGTCAGCGTAGTAAGGTGAGCGATTGAAGCCGTATTGAATGATTCTTATCAGCCCGCCCATGGCGATAGTGAACCAGGCCATAACGTGCAGGCGATGACCATTCTGCTGTTTGTCAATGCGATCGCCTGTCATCACCGGACCTAGCCATCCACTGCCAATCAAGTAAGAATAGCGCCGCCCATCAGCTTTTCATAGCGCCGCTTAAGTTCTTTTTGCAGCAATGGCAATTGGCTCAGGTCAGGATCTCTGTCGATCAGGGTTTCGGCAGCTTGGCGGGCAATGGAGAGCGCATCCTGATCGGCAACTAAACTGGCTAAAGCAAAATCTGGCAGACCCGATTGGCGGTTGCCCAACACTTCCCCTGGCCCGCGAAAGCGCATATCCATTTCCGAGATGAAAAAGCCATCTTGGGACTCTTCCAGCACTTTCAGTCGCTGCAGCGCCACGTCGTTGCGGGTGCTGCTCATCAGTAGGCAAAAAGATTGTGCTGCGCCCCGGCCGACGCGTCCCCGCAGCTGATGCAGTTGAGACAGGCCAAAGCGTTCGGCGTGCTCGATCAGCATGACTGTGGCGTTGGGTACGTCAACACCGACCTCTACCACCGTCGTTGAGACAAGAATGTGGGTCGCACCGTCGCGAAATTCACTGATTGCGGCATCCTTTTCGGCTGAAGTCATGCGGCCGTGCAACAGCCCGACGTTGAATTCAGAAAAGATAACTTCTTGCAGGCGCTGATGCTCTTCGATCGCCGATCGCAAATCCAGCTTTTCCGACTCTTCGACCAGCGGCAGCACGATGTAGACCTGTCGCCCCTGGGCAATCTCGCGGCGGATCAGGTCGTAGGCGTGGTTGCGATCGCGTCCCCGCAGCAGCGTGGTTTGAATCGCCTTGCGGCCGGGCGGCAGCTCATCAATCTGACTCACTTCTAAATCACCATGCAGGGTTAACGCTAGCGTCCGGGGAATCGGGGTCGCCGTCAATGTCAAAACGTGGGGATTGTCGCCCTTGCGCTGAAGTCGCGCCCGCTGCTGCACCCCGAAGCGATGCTGTTCGTCAATCGTCACCAAACCCAGCCGTTGAAACTGCACCGGATCTTCAATTAGCGCATGGGTGCCCACTAGTAACGGTAGTTCGCCTGTCACCAGTTCCCCGAGTAGCTGCCGCCGTTTGGCCGTTCGAGTAGAGCCTGTCAGCAGTTCCACCGGTAGATTGAGCGCGTTAAACCAGCTCACCAGCTTGCGGTAATGCTGCTCTGCTAACACTTCCGTCGGAGCCATCAGCGCCGCCTGGTAGCCTGCTTGAATCGCCGCGAGAATGGCGACTACTGCCACCACCGTTTTACCGGATCCCACATCTCCCTGCACCAGGCGATTCATGGGTGTAGGCTGCTGCAAATCGGCCAAAATCTCATAGACGACCCGCTGCTGCGCCGGTGTGAAATCGAAGGGTAGATTCCCGTAGAACTGATCGATCAGGGCTCCGGTCGGTGGCAAAATAACTGAGGTTGCCTGCTGGCGCCGTTCCTGCCGTCGCCGCAGCAGGCCCAGTTGCAAGTAAAAGAATTCGTCGAACACCAGTCGATGGCGGGCTTCCTGCAGGGCGTCTTCGTCTTTGGGAAAGTGAATGTGGGCGATCGCCACCGGCAATTCCACCAGACCAAACTGGGCGCAAATTGCTGGCGGCACCGGATCTTGCAAGTCAATTGCCGTCGGTAAAGCCGATGCCACGGCCCGCCGCACTAAAGCCGCCCCTACTCCTTCCGTCAACGGATAAACCGGCACAATGCGGCCTACCGTCAGAGATTCGGGATCGCCATCCGGACCATCCAACACTTCCAAATCGGGATTGTCGAGGGTGATGCCGTACTTATTTTTCTTCACCAGACCCGATGCCGCGACAATGGAGCCCTTAGGATATCGGCGTTTTTGGGACTGCTGCCAGGCGGGCGAGCGAAATCGTTTCCCAGGCCAAAACTTAGTGATGCGCAGTTGCCCCGAGCCATCCCTCAGCACTAGTTCTTGAATCGTCAGGTTGGGGTTTTTGGGACTGCTAAAGCAGCCCGATCGCGCCACCGTACCCACCAGCGTCACCGTTTCTCCCGGCTGCAGCTCGCGAATAGAAACCTGCTGTGCGTAATTAATATAGTCGCGGGGATAGTAGTGCAGCAAATCTAGCGCGGTAAAGATACCCAGCTTGGCCAAACGCTCGGCGTTTTTGGGGCCAACGCCTTTTAAGTAGGTCACCGGCTGCTCCAGCGGCGGCGTCTTGCTGTGAAATGACGAAGCCGCTGCCGCTACCAGCGTAGATTTGGGAGCTTTCCCTGCCGCTGCTGATCTTGTTTTAGGGCGATCCCGTTCTCCTATCGGTTCCTGATCATCAACCACGGATGCAGTAGCTGGCTTCACCCGCTCCAGCGTTTTCTGAGTGTCGTAAATCGTCCTGCGGGTCTCAGCCACGAGGTACTGCCGGGCCGCAAAACTCATTTCCCCGTAGCGGCCATAGTCAGCCGCCAGCGATCGCCAGACACCTTGCTTATCCTCTGGCAATGGCTCCGGCGGCGATGCCAGCTGACTCTGTAAAAACTCACTAAACCGCTGTTGATGTCCCTCTAAGTCATTGAAACCGCGATCGGCTTCGACCATCAGCGCCCGCTGCAGCCGGGTCCAATCGTGACTTTTAGCTTCAGGAGACAACTCGCTCATCCTTCGTTCAGCGCACCAGGGCGGACACCCCGCAGCAATATCGATTAGGATTCTAGCCTATGCTGTGTTGGGCGATCGTCAGCCTTTGAAACATAAAGCCACACCGCCGTTGCTCCATTGATCCTAAGGTGGATTAGCCGCATTCTTGACGATGCTGTGAGCTCAAAGAAGCCTGCCTCAAAATCACTTCGAACCACGAATTACAGAGACAGACCCTAAAGTTGAGAGCGCAAAGGCCCCAGGCGAGCAGTGCCCACCTTGTTAGCGGCGCTTTTCTCAAGCAATCTTATCGCAGTTGACCATCCAAGGGGTACCAAACTGATCGGTCACCATGCCAAAGCGCTTTGCCCAAAAGGTTTCCTGGATATCCATTGTGACGGTACCGTTTTCGGCGAAAGCCTTGAAGATTTGCTCGGCTTGGTCAGCGTCGTCGATTTGAATAGAGATTCCAGTGCCTTTGGGTTCTTCAAAGTAATTGGGTGGAACATCAGCTCCCATAATCTCTTGGTCGCCTACCTGCAAAGAAGTATGCATGATTTTGCTGTGCCATTCAGAGGGCACGTCGGCTTCCATCGGCGACCCGCCGTAAATCATCTTGTCGCCGATTTTGCCGCCAAGAACCTGCTCGTAAAACTGAAAGGCGGCTTCGCAGTCACCATCAAAGTTGAGATAGGGAATTAGTTTCATAGGGCCCTCCTCGGGCTAAATGGGTAAGTTCTCTCTAAGCTGCAGGCCACGGATCATAGGTGCCAAAGTTCCACACGTGGCCCTCTGGGTCGCGGCAAGAATAGTCGCGACCGCCGTAGTCCTGATCTCTGATATCCATCACGATTTGAGCACCCGCCGCAATCGCCCGTTCGTAATGTCTATCCACGTCCTCAACCAAAATGTAGGGGCTCTGCGTCACAACTAGGTCTACCTGACTGGGCGGCTGCTGAAGCCGACCAAATTCATCCTCACGGGCAGTCCCCAGCATAATCATGCCGTTGCCAAACACCAGTTCAGCATGGGCAATGGTGCCATCATCGTTGGACACCACCAAATGCTTTTCAAACCCAAAGGCTTGGCAAAGCCAGTCAACCGCCGCCGCTGCATCCCGGTAGCGCAAGGTCGGAATGATAGTTGCGACCTGATTCGTCATCGCTTGCGCGATCGCATCTTCAGAGGTGTTAGTCATCGCCGCCCCCTCTCCATTGACTAATGTCATTACCAATAAAATAGTTCACGTGTATTATTTTCGTTTATCTGTAAGCCGAGGAAATTAGCGTTAAGAAAGCGATACAAAGTGACCCGCGATCGCGATTATCAACCCTCAGTTCATCTGCATCTAAGCGGATGGCTGAGCCATTTTGGTGCGTTGCGGATCTTCCTATTCCCTAAGTTCAGGCGTGAAGGCTTTGCTAAAACTATCTGCTTCGAAAATGGGACGGAGTTCGGCTGCGCCGTCTCGAAAGGGCCTGCTTTTGACCCAGGCGATTACGTCTGCCATCGACAACACCTGTCAAATCCAGAGGCACGCTAGCGGCTCCTGGGTTTCGGTAAAGGAACCATCGACGACAGTGCGATCACTCTCTGCAAACTGCACCCGCCTCCCTTGGCACTGGGATGCAGTCCATTAACCGCTTGCATCACCCTCGCTTTCACTAGTTCTTGGTTGAACTGGCCCATTGCGGTCAAAGTTTTCTCGGTCGGCATCACCCCAGCCTCAGAATCAGGGATGGCTTTGACGAGCACCATCACTTGCATAAGTGAATACTGCGGAACCCGCTAAGCCCCATATATTTTGTCCCGGCCAGCGTAAGTTCGACGGTTAGCACCTTGCCGGCGGGGGTGCTTGGTATATCAGCCGGTGATTTCAAGACGTGATCGATGCTCGAATCAGCTCGAATTAGTATTTGACAACGATCATGATGGACGTGCTCACCCTATTCAACTCTTGCGCTTGATTGAAACAGGACATTAAATTCAATCAGACAACACTTAGTCCTCGTCTTGGTCATCCATAAAGATTGGAGCAATTTTTACAGCGACTTTCCTCATGAAGACAAAAATGCATCTAAACAGAGGAAATTTTTTAGTAAATCCATCGAAATATAAGTTGATAGTTGCTTCTGGATTTAATTGAAAAGATTTGGCCAGAGAGCCTTCAGCATCTTGAACGCGCCTTAGTTGAATGAGTGAGCGGTAATGAAAATACCAATAAAAATAGGTTTTTGAATCCTGCTCAAGGGCATGCTCGTAGCTAGCAATCGCCGCCTCATATCGTCCTAATTGATAAAGGGAATACCCTCGATTGAACCAGGCCTTATGATGCTCTGGATTGAGTTCAAGCACTCGATTACAATCAGCAATTGCTTCTTCATAGCGACCTAGCTTATTAAGTGATAGACCTCTATTGTACCGGGTATCATCATCATTTGGATTGAGTTTAAGAGCGCAATTATAGCTAGCAATCGCTTCCTCATGCCGAGCCAACTCATTAAATACTAGACCTTGATTGTGCCAGGCTGCATCATTTCCTGGGCTGATTTTGAGCGCATGGTCATAGCTGACAATTGCCTCTTCATGACGACCCAATTCAACAAGAGAAATACCTCTATTATACCAAGCTGCATCATTTTCTGGGTTGATTTTAAGCGCATGATCATAGCTGATAACAGCCTCCTCATGCCGTCCTGATTTACCGAGTAAAATACCTTGGCTATGCCAGATATCGTCGTCATTTGGGTTGAGTTCAAGAGCGCAATTATAGCTAGTGATCGCCTCTTTATAACAGCTCAAAGCTTTCAGAGCAATACCTCTGTTGTACCAGGCCGCATCATTGTCTGGATCAAGTTTGAGCGCATAGTCATAGCTAGCGATCGCCTCCTCATGCCTTCCTGATTCATCGAGTACAATACCTCGCTTATTCCAAACGTCATCAGCATTAGGAATTAGTTTAAGCGCATTATCATAGCTGACAATTGCCTCTTCATAGCGCTCAAAAAGCTCTAGAAGATCACCCTTTAATTCAATATTCTGGGGCTCAATGACATTAATTCCACAAGATTTTTTCCAGCAGTCTATCAGGCATTTAAAGTCTCCATTTTCAAAGCAAATCCATCCTAATTCGTAATATAGAACCTATTTGAGATCTCTAAGCAGGAGCTGCTAGGCGCTTGAACATGAGCCGGATGAAACACAGATCGAGCTGAGCCTTGGCATGGTCGAGCGTGTTCTCAAAGTTCTTCGTTAAACTCTTGCAGCGTTCCATCCAAGCATTGGAGCGCTCTATCACCCAGCGAGCCTTGACCGGGACAAAGCCGGTTTGGCCCGCGGCCGCTTTCTCCGCCTTGGACGGCTTGGGGGAGAGTTCAAATTGAATCTTACTCATGATTTGCGGATACACCGACTCCAGTGCTCACCGCAACTGGTCGGGATGATAGCCATGGTCCAGCAGAATCGTGGTTTTGGGCAAATGCGCGGGCTTCCGGTGAAAATAGTCCAGATGCTGCGTCAACATCTCAATCAAGCCCGCATCGTTAGAGACGTTGGCGGGCGTGCAGTGCGTAAAGAAGGGAAACCCCAAACTATCGACCGCCAGATGTCGTTTAATGCCATTGGTCGCCTTGTAAAAGCAGAATCCCTTGGTCTCGACACTGGCATTGCAGGTGTTCTTCACCGCTTGCGAGTCAATCATGATGAGGGTCGTCCATTGAGGCTTTTTTCCGACCTGGACCCGCACCCGCTCATGCAGAACTGTCATCAGTCGCTCCAGGGTGCCGTTTTCGCGCCGCTGCTTGTAGTGCCAATACACCGTCGAATAAGGCGGCAAGTCTTTGGGCAGGTCAGCCCAATTACAACCATTCTTGAGGCGGTAAAGAATGCCGTCGATAATCTCTCGATAGCTCCATTCGAGCGGTCGAGTCTGTTGTTTGGGGGGCAAGATCTTGGGCAAGAGGCGTTCGAGGAGTTCCCATTCGGCATCGGTCAGGCTACTGGAATATGAGGTCATAGGCATTGAATTTAATGGGCACCTACCAGCTTCCCGCACTATCCAAAAGATCTCAAATGGGCTCTATAGCTTAAATTTTTGATCAGGAAGGAGTTTACTATCTACTATTTTCTTCCCAATCTCCAAATATTTTTGGTCTCTTTTGACTTTAGATAGCTGTTTGATTGAATGGCGATCTTTTTGCCGGAATCTTTCAATTTCATGTTCGATTTTCATGATATTTTTGGAATCCAAATGACCTTTCTTATCCAGCCAAGCAGGAGACTATCTTGAGGTATAATCTTTATCTTAAACCAGTCAATGTCGATTGCTTTTACACTGACAAAAACCTCATCAGCATTATGGGAGACTCAAGTCATCTCATCCTCTTGTCTATCCATAAGTGGGTTTTGAGGGCCAATCGGGGGGCGAATCCTCATCAAAGTCTTCTTCTCGACTGTAGGCAGTGATGTGGGGGCAAAGCGTAACTAGACCTCTTGCAGATTATGGATTAAGCGGCCGGAGGATATTCCAGGTTATAAACGCAGCAAGGCTCTCCTTGACTTAGTGTGGAATAAGGCTAGATGAACGTCCGCGACTCCTGATTCTGCGTTC
>JBCCNE010000111.1:0-10769 GCA_039026015.1 Cyanobacteria bacterium P01_C01_bin.70
AGCGCTAGACGCGGTGTCTGTCTCGATCGCGTCAAAAAAAACAGAAATCCCAAATAGGGAAATAGCGAAACGGCAAACAAATTTTGTTTATTTAGCAAATCTTCCATTAGGGTTTAGGGTTCAGAGTTCGGAGTGCAGAGAATAAGAATCAAAAGCAAAAAAACGTAGAATTTCGAACCTTGCCCGCGCGAAGCAAACTGCCACCCTGCCACCCACCCACTCCAGCGATTTCACCTCCATCTGGCTGCTCTCCTACATCGCATCCTGCGCTACCTTTGCTTGCCGCCAGATCCACCAAGCCGCCAGGCAAACAGTGCAGTTTCCCACTACAGTCATGGCTGCTTGGAGCGTCACTAGCCAGGACAGGGACACTGCATTGTCGAAAAAATGCCAGGTGCAGGCACACATGGCACTCACTAAAGCCGGTAACATCGCGAACGAGAGCGATCGCCAGGCCAGCCAGCCAGTGACCTGCGCGAACAGCCAGATAAACCAAATCGCAGCGATCCATTCGATCACGCTGGTAATGTGAACGATCCAGGTGGGAATTGAAAGAGCGTGCATAGGTCAGGGGCAGTGGTAAACAGAGAAGGCAGTTTCAGACGATGAACAATTGTCTTCGACCATCATCGCTCACGACCTAGTGTTTGCCAGAGCAATGGGCGGGACTACGCAGTTTTATCTTTATATAGCCCTTGCCCTTAAAATATAGACCCCTGTTCTCAAGATATAGACCGCTGTTCTCGAGCTGGCAAAATATCGAGCCCAACATCTCCAACCTTGTAGGCTCAGAGGAGTCATGCGTCGAGCCGACAGACAGAGCAGTAGGATTCCGAACCGGCGTTCAGTATTGTTAAGAAGAACGTGGGGGCAGCGGAGGCGAGATGAGAGTTGTATTATGCGGCTATTACGGCATGGGCAATGGAGGCGATGAGGCCCTATTAGCGTCACTGTTACAGATGTTGCCGGCTCACGTGACTCCGGTGGTGCTATCAGGCAACCCGCAAGAAACTGCCCAGCGCTACGGCGTAGAAGCGCATCCTCGTAAGTCGCTGCTGGGGCTGTGGTCAGCTTTTGAGGGCGCACAGGGGTTTGTTTGGGGCGGTGGCAGCCTTATGCAGGACACCACCAGCGCAATCAATCCGATTTATTACGGGGGACTGATGCTTTGGGCACAGCTGCGGGGGCTCAAAACCGTGGCCTGGGCGCAGGGCATTGGACCACTGCAGAGGATCTGGACTCAACGTCTCGCCTATAAAACCTTTCATCAATGTACGGGAGTGACCGTGCGCGATCGCGCCTCGGCTGAGCAGGCCGCTAATTGGCGTGTACGGGCTTGGCTATCGCCCGATCCGGTATGGGCACTGAGTTCGACTCCCGTGCCGGGACTGGCTGATTTTCCAGCTCCGCGGGTGGCAGTGGCGCTGCGATCGCATCCTTGGCTGACGCCTGAACGGCTGACACAATTCACTGAGGCGCTGGCAAACTTTCAAACGGCAACGAAGGCGAGTGTCCTGCTAGTCCCCTTTCAAGCCAGTAAAGACTACGCGATTGCTGCAGCCATTGCCCCCCATCTTCACGGCCCTTATAAAATTTTGTCGCTGAGCGACCCGAGGCAGTTGAAGGGGGTGTTTCGCAGTGTTGAGATGGCGATCGCGATGCGGCTGCATGCCCTCATTATGGCGGCAGCCGAGGGGTGTCTTTGTTTTGCCCTCAGCTACGATCCCAAAGTGACCTACTTTGCCGAAGATTTGGACATCCCCGGTTGGGAAATGGCTCCTGACAATCAGGCTGCTAAGGCCCCAGATTTTGCCTTAGATTCTTGGCCAGACAGCTCAGCCGCCATGACCCGCATCTGGCTCAATCATTACGCAAACGGGCTACCTGCAACCCCCGACCAAATTCAAGCTCGCGTTGATCGCGCCCTCAATCACCAAGAAATGCTGCATCGCTTCTTTAAAGCGTCCCAAGAGCCACTTTAGAAAGGAGATCTTAAAAGGCCTTGAATTCAAGGCTGCTCAAAAATTTGAGTGATTTTATGCCAAATCAATATCTAGAGCATGAAGACTTCAATAATCACTGACGTTCACAGAGTTCGTCTGCACTGATAGATTTAGGCTGGTTTCAAATGGCTAAAAGCAAGCTGAATTTAGCGGTGCTTTGTCAATTCTATGCAGGCCTGCGATTAGGATAGGCTGCCGTTCAGGATACTTTTTGAAAAAAGTAGCCCTAGCGCAGGCAAACAAAGGTTTTGTATCTCCTGGTTGAAAAAACTAGAGCTTTAAGGTGAAAACCTGAGGCTCTGACCCAGACCGACAGAAATGCACCCCTGCAAACTGCTGTGGTCAGTACCGAGAGAACCTCAGATTTTAAGACACACTGATGGTAGGGATAATCACTGATGACAGTGATTACTATGCTATTACAGTAGCCTAGTGAGGAGAGCCTACGGAAGGGGGTTCTGCCCCCCTGCTGGCAGATTTTTATGGCGATTTCGGTTTATATTTCACTTTCTGTGTTACACCATTAGGGTTAACCGGGTTATTACGCTAAATATGCCGTTGGTTCTGGCCAAATACTCTTAATTCTCCACTAATGTCATGAGTGAAGGAAACGTGCCGCCCCGTTCTCACGATGCTGATGCCTTTGAAGATGCTCAAGGTCGGTTACCGCTGTCTCCATTGCCTCAGCCTGCCGCTGATGAAGGCTGGGAAATGGTGCCGTTTCTAGGGCTGCCAAAGCTGACTTCGCCAGTTGACAGCAGCGATTCATCCGGCCCGTCGGCAACTGTTGTCAACCCCAAGGAAGGCGAACTGCAGTCACGGATTGCTGATCTGAATCAGTGCAATGAGGTGTTGCTATCACGAGTGCATCAGTTAGAGGAGGCTTTGGAGCGATCGCAACAGGCTCTGCAACAGGAAGTTGAACGATCGCAGCGCATGACTGAAGAAGAGAAAATTGCAGCCGCTCAGACCCATTCCACGGCTCAGTTGCTGAGTGAGCTTGAGCAAGCTAACGAGTCTCTAAAGCGACAAACGCTATTGTCGGAAACGCTGACGGCACAGCTTGCAGTCAGTGAAGAGCGAGCTCAGCGTTTAGAGAGCGAATGTGCCATTTTGCGCAAACGCAAGGCTGAGCGGGCCCAACAGTTACAGGCTGCCGAGGCCAATTGTGCGGATTTGCGATCGCGCCTCCAGCGCCAGCAGCAATATACCCTGCAGTTCAAGGCAGCCCTTGAGAAAAGTCTTGATACCTCTGCCTTGCCGCAGACCTCTCAGACCCTCGAGCCTACTCCGCCTGCGTTTGCAGCAGACGCCTCAAGTGACCTGACGGCAGCGGTGCCAGCGGCTCCTCAAACGATTGGCCTGCCGCGCTCAGAAAGCATTCGCCCGTGGTCTGCTAGTGAGGCCCAAGCGCCGACGGATCCACAATTGTTGTCGTTGATGCGAGTGCAGCCGGGCGAGGCCTCGACGCCAGCAGTGGCTCCGGCAACCCAGCCTTTTCCCACTAACTTGTCCCAGTTGGAGACTCAGACCTCTCCTGCAGCGGCAGCTGTGGCTGAGGCGGCGGCTCCGTCCGTTCCTCACGATGCCGAACAGCAGCTTTGGCAAGATGTCGAACGCATTATTGATCAAGCCGCCGCAACGGCGGTTACCGAGCCAGAGGTGAAGGCTCCCACTCAGCCCACTGCCGCGGCAAATCAGCCGCCGATGGCACCTGTCGTGGCAGCTCCCCCTGAGGTCGCTGAGGCTGCCGCCTTTACTGAGCCCATTCCCTGGGGCGCGCCAATCAAGGTTAAAGCGTCGGAATCGGCCGAGACGACTGCGGAGCAACAGAGTTCCGAACCAGCAGTCCATCCTGAGCCGGTCGGCCAAGGTACTGAGCCACCATTGGATGCAGCTCCAGCCACTACCGATTTTGAGCCACCGTCGGAGGCTTATCGACCCTCACCGCAAGTCGCCGCCGCTGCCAACGTTCCGGCACTAGAGGCGATGCAGACAGCACCCCAGTCACCATCGCCTTTGGTGCATCCGCTCCGGCCTACTCAACGCAAGCGCAAGTCTCTCTCGGCTGTGGAATTGCCCAATTTCCCCCCGCTTCCCAAAGTGCAGAATCAATAGTCTTCCGGCTCGACGCCAAGCTGATATCGACACATCAACCGCTCGTTTCAGCCATGATGCAGCTGGCATCGAGCACTCGATAGTCGTTGTGGTTAAAGCGATCGCAGCGATCGCTCACGGTGGCTAACACAGGAATCCGCCCGTACCGTAAGCTCAGTACTGCTTGATGAGCTTCGGGCTGATACTGCTGCATCCAGCCATTGCCGGCCCAAAAGTCCGGATTATAAGCATAAGCATCCAACAGCCAGTGGGTAACCCCATATTTTTGGATAAAGCCATGCAGCACCGCCGGTTCAGTCGTGAATTGGGCCGCAATCAAATCGCGGCTACGCTGTTCAATTTCTCGATAGTATCCCTGATGATAGGGGATAGCAGTTTCTGCACTGACGAGCACAGAGCGCCCGGCAAAACTCGGAATGTTGTTGGCCTCAGTGGAGAGGGATGCCAGCATCAGATCTTTGGGCTGCGTGGCCAAAAACTCGTACAGCTCAAACGCCTTGCCTCGCTCAAGGGACGTGGTGGGATAGTTGGGATAGGTGAGCGGGTAAAGTAGCAGAACGGCGAACAACAGCAGCGCTAGACCACTGGCTCCCCCCCTGAGTGCTGGGGGGTGCCAAGATTGGCCTGACGGCGCGACGGTTGGCATCCGCAGCGCCCACTGCAGCAGGCCATCCGCAATGATCACTAGTGACAGTGCCGCTAGCACCACGAACACCAGAATGAAATAGCGCCCGACATAGCGATTGGGCAAATGCAGTCGAAACAGTACCAGATGGGCTGTGGTAAACCAAAATAGTGACGTCACCATGACTCGCCAGAGCAGCCCCATGTCAGAGCGCAGAGCTGCCACAAGCGGAAACCGCTGGGGAAAACACAGCAGTACCGGTAACCCTAGTCCCAAAAGATTGGTTAGCGGCGTAAAAGCACTGTGGAACTGCAAACCGCTGCGCCCTTGCAATAAATAATCCCCCACCTCGGGACGGAAGAAGGCCCCCCTGCCGCTAGCATAAAACTCGCGCATTTCAAAGGCTGCTGCTAACGTCACCGTGGGCCCAAATTCGTTAGCAGACAGCCCATACTGCAGGACGATGCCCGTGGCGATCGCTAAGCCCCCAATGGTCAGCGCCCACAACTGGCGATCGCGCCGCCAGCGCCAGCGTCCTCCCGGCTGGCGCTCTATCAGTCCCAGCGCCAGCACTCCCGCCGAAATCAACACCGTTGGCGGATAGAATGCCCCTTGCAAAAGAATGCTGCCCCAGGTTAGCCATCGCGATCGCCGCAGCCAGCCGTACCAAAAAAGTGCCGTCAGCAGCCACACAAATGCTTTGGGCGTTCCTGACGCGACGCTAGAGGTATATTCAATCGATTGGCCTAATAACATCGATGCCGCAAACCCCGCCGCTGGCAGAGCGCACAGTTCCAGACAGACGAGAAAAATGGCGATTGCCGTCAAAATCAGCAGCAGTGACGGCAAAATGGTATTGAAGGTTAAAGGATCAAGGCCCAGCCAGAAAGCGCTGCGATATAGCGCCACAAAGCCGATTGGGGCCACGGAGGCAAAATAATCGGCAATCCAGTCTGAAGCAAACAGGGCTGGATCGATAAATCGCTGCATCCAAAACACGTGCTGCCGGGCATCGTCAGGAATGTGGTATGGCCCTTCGGTAATGGTTGCCCAGGTCAGCACTGCCAACAGCACCGCATAGGCCAAGGTCAAACTAAACCAAAAGCCTACTCGCCGCTGCCGCAACGTTACTGGCGTCGGTGCCAACAGGTGTCTTCCTCGCTGTAACAGTTGCCCTAGCATCGTTTTAGAATTTACGAGATTGGCATTAGTCATTGAGCGGATTGGGGGAGGGTGGCAGGGGATGGGGGTAGCGGGGTGGCAGGTAAGTGAGCGATGGGGTGATGGGGTATTGGCGGAGCATGTTCAGAGGGCTTTGGAGCGGGTGAAGTAGCAGGTGACTAAGAACCAAGAACCGGTTCCGCATTCTGAATTCTGGACTCCGTAAAGCTATGCCCTTCTCGCAGGGTACTCTGTATTCGCAACAGCAGCGCCATGAATTTTGAGAGCGGCGCCAATGCTCCCGTATGCGGCGTAATGATTCCCTCAAGCCGTGCAGCAGTTCCCATGGATATGACCGCGATCACCTTCCTGCCAACACTCCGGCCCTTAGAGCAGGTCGCCAACACACTTTAGCTATCTATTTAGCGATAGGGCTCTAAATACTGCAGGATGCCCCGGGTGATCGCTTGGGCCATGCGTTCTTGCCAGGCGGGGTCGCGCAGCTGCACCACGTCTTGCGCCCCTGTGACGAAGCCCAGTTCCAACAGTGCCGCGGGCATGGTGGTGTTTCTCAACACGTAGAATCGAGCTTCTTTGACGCCGCGATCGCCTAAGCCAGACGCGGGCTGCACATTGGCATGAATAATCGTCGCCAACTGTCGTCCCGCTTCTGAGGCATAGTAAGTCTCGACTCCGTTAACGTCGGGGCGGCTGAGGCTAATAGCGTTAGCGTGAATGCTGAGAAAGATAGTGGCATTGGCCCGATTGGCAATATTGACTCGAGGTTCGAGATCTAAGGTCAGGTCACTGGTGCGGGTCATCACCACATCAACGCCTGCTTCCCGCAGCAGTTGAGCCACTCGCATAGATACAGGAAACACGACGTTCTTTTCTTGCAGGCCACCGATGCCCACCGCCCCCGGATCGCGACCGCCATGCCCGGGATCGATCGCGACAACGACGCGACCGGTTCTCGCTGCTGGGGGAAACGTCGGCGTGGTCGGTTGAGGGGGCACTGACGGCTGCGGAGTAACCGGAACTGCTCCTGGAGGAACCGTGATCGCCTGACTAGACTGGGCTGGATTGTCGGGAATTGAGCTAATTGAAACGCCACTCGGCGGCACCAGCACGATCCCGGTTTGATTGCCGATATTCGTCGGAGTCACTTCCCAGTCGGGACTGTCGGGTGACAGGGTCATCACAACGCGGGTGCTGGCCTGCTGCGGGTCTTGGGTTACGTCCCAACGGCTGACACTGTAGCGATTTTGCGGCAGCGCTTCTGCCCTCAAAAAGGGAGAAATGGAGCTGTTCAGCAGATCAATCGTAAGCTGGCGCTCTTCCCCTGCTTCTCCGGTGCGCTGGAGTTCAATCGTCGGCACCTGGCCACTCGTGCGAATAAAGAAGCCGTCAGGCGTCGCTACAATTGCTGATAGAAGGGTTGTGGCATTGTTGGTAGATTCTCCGGTGATGGTGTTCCCCGTATTGGTGGCGGTAGAACCTGACTGCTCAGCCTGTGGCAGCTGTACAATCCACTGATTGCCACTGCGCCCCTGCACTTCAATCGCCCGAGGATCGAGGGTATATCCTGGCGCGAGTTCGATGACTATGCGGGCCGTTTGGGCATTAAACTGGCCAGATCGGACCTCTTGAATGGCTCCGCCGACAGCCTGCCGCCGAGCCGTTCGCCCCAGCGTGGTGCCTGGCAGGTCAATTACAATCCGTGTCGGGTTGAAAATCATTTGCGCTCGCGGCTGCACTGCGGCATCCGTCACAAACACGAGCTGGTTTTCTCGCGCGTCAAACCGCCACGATCGCAGCTGTGCCGCTTCTGCCGGCAGGGTGAAAACCAATGCGCTGGCAACTCCCAGCCCCGTTGGAATTAGTCGATCAACTCTCAACCCGATGTCTCCTCCCGGGAAACTTCATCGTTTAGATGACGCCGTTGTCAACGCATCTGTGCCAGCATTCCCTGACAATTTCAGGCAATTCCGGATAATTCCGCAAGTTTTGTACCTCGCGGCTTCAAAGTCTAGCGCAGGAAAGTGCCGTCATGAGACTCTTGGATAAATTTCCGCAATCTTGCGGGGTTATCGGTAAGGTCGGCTTGGGCGCACTAGACCTGTTACTTCATCCCAGGTCAGAGCTGTGCGTCTCCATAAACATCCCGAGCGGTTAGGAGTCATCCTATTGGGCGTGATACTGGTCGTTCTCGTCGTTCACTATTG
The DNA here is from genome assembly GCA_039026015.1 of Cyanobacteria bacterium P01_C01_bin.70. Taxonomy (GTDB): domain Bacteria; phylum Cyanobacteriota; class Cyanobacteriia; order Phormidesmidales; family Phormidesmidaceae; genus Halomicronema. The sequence goes on from JBCCNE010000111.1 coordinate 8,133, forward strand.
GATGCTGCCGCGCTTAATGCGGCCCGCTCTGATTGCTCCGCTACCGCAGGATCCTTACATTCAGGTTTACTTTAATCAGTCTCAAGCCAGCGCCTACACTGAGCCTTACCGCAGTCTGCAGCGACACGGCGATGATCTCGAACAAATTATTTTGGATGCGATCGCCGCTGCCACTACCTCTATCGATGTCGCCGTTCAAGAAATAAATTTGCCGCGAATTGCTCTAGCGCTGCGCGATCGCGCCCAAGCGGGCATCACCGTCCGCGTAATTGTGGAAAATCAGTATAACCGCGTCTGGCAGCCGCTCAACGACTTTCAGGCCAGCAAAATGGACGATTATCAGCAGTCCAAGCATTCCGAAAAGCAACTGCTGATTGACGCCAACGGCAACGGCAAAATCACCGCTGAGGAGCTGGATCAGCGGGATGCCATGCGCATTTTGACTAAAGGCAATGTGCCACTGCTGGACGATACCGCCGATGGTTCCAAAGGCAGTGGCCTGATGCACCATAAATTTATGGTGGTTGATCGCCGCACTGTGCTGCTGGGCTCCGCTAACTGGACGACGTCCGGCCTGCACGGTGACTTCACCTCAAAGACAAGTCGCGGCAATGCCAACGCTCTGCTCACAATCGACAGTTCCGAGCTGGCGGCCGTGCTCAGCGAAGAATTTGATCTGATGTGGGGGGATGGGCCCAAGGGCAAACAAGATAGCCTGTTTGGCCTGCAAAAACCACCGCGATCGCCCCGCACCGTTAACCTTCCCGGTTCGCAAGTTACTGTGCAGTTCTCCCCCCTTTCAGAGACGCAGCCCTGGAGCCGCAGCGTCAACGGGCTAATTAGCCAAACCTTGGCCCAGGCCACCAGCAGCATTGACTTGGCGCTGTTTGTGTTTTCCGATCAGCGGCTCAGCGATCGCCTCGCCCAAAAATCTCAGTCCGGCGTCACTGTGCAGGCGCTGATCGACCGCAGCTTTGTCTACCGCAGCTACAGCGAAGCCTTGGATATGCTCGGCACCGCTATTCCTGACCACCGCTGTAAGTATGAGGCCAACAACCATCCCTGGGCGGCACCCATTGCCCAAGTCGGTCCCCCCAACCTGCCCGAAGGCGACAAGCTACATCACAAATTTGCCCTAATCGACAATCACACTGTCATCATCGGTTCCCACAACTGGAGCGCCGCCGCTAACCACAACAATGATGAAGATCTCCTCGTTATTCGCAATCCCACCGTCGCTGCCCACTTCCGTCGTGAATTCGATCGCCTCGTCCAAGATGCCGACCTGGGCTTTACCAAAGACCTGCAAAACCAAGTCCAGCGCCAACGCCAAAAATGCGGCTCATAAGGTTAGGTCTCGATTGGGAAGTGGCTGAAAGCTGCTAAGGACGTTGTCCACTCTACGGACTTTTTCTGAACTCTGCCTGCCGCATTCAGTCCTCTGCTCTATAGTTCAAACGATCTATAATGTTGCAACAAGCTGTTGCAGAATTACAGTGAACGGCTTTGGTAAATGTTGCAACAAGCTGTTGCAGGTTTGCTCCAACAGGGGGCAGGTTTGCTAACACTGGAAATTTGCAACAGGCTGTTGCACTGTTTGGGTGAAAAGATTAAGTTGAGTCGATGTCTGCCCTATTGCCCTCCCAAAGTCCAGAATATGAGCATCTGCTAACCCAGCTCAAAGAGCGGATTCGGCAGGCGCGAGTGAAAGCCGCCCTAGCCGTCAATCGCGAGCTAGTGTTGCTGTACTGGCAGATTGGCTGCGAAATTTTGCAACGGCAGACCGATCAGGGCTGGGGCAGCAAGGTCATCGATCGCCTTGCCAAAGACCTGCGCCAAGAATTTCCCGAAATGAAGGGCCTCTCGCCGCGCAACCTGCACTATATGCGGGCCTTTGCGGAAACCTATGCCGATGAGGCAATTTTGCAACAGGTGGTGGCAAATTTGCCCTGGGGCCACAACGTTCGCCTGATGGAGGCAGTTAAAGACCCGGAGGAGCGGCTGTGGTATGCGCAAGAGGCGATCGCCCAAGGCTGGAGCCGCAATATCTTGATGATGCAAATCGATAATCAGCTCTACAGCCAGCACCAGAGCGGCGCGATCACTAACTTTGTCGGCACGCTGCCCGATGTCCAGTCTGACTTGGCTAAAGACTTGGTCAAAAATTCTTATACGTTTGATTTCTTGGCGATCGCTGCTGATGCCAAAGAGCGCGACGTACAGCTTGCCCTGGTTGATCAGATTCGCAAGTTTTTGCTGGAATTGGGCACCGGCTTTGCTTTTGTCGGCAGCCAATATCCCTTAACCGTCGGCGGCGAAGAATTTGAAGTTGACCTGCTGTTTTATCACCTCAAACTGCGCTGCTTCGTGGTGATTGATTTGCGGATGGGGGAATTTCAGCCCGAATTCTCCGGCAAGATGAATTTCTACGTTTCCGCTGTGGACGATTTGATGCGCCACCCCGATGATCGCCCTACTATCGGCATTATTTTGTGCCGGTCGAAAAACAAGGCGATTGTCGAATATGCCCTGCGTGACGTGCAAAAACCCATCGGCATTTCTACGCATTCCACTGCTCAAAACCTGCCTGATAGCATTGAACCCGCGCTGCCTACGAGAGAGCAGTTTGCTCAGGTA
>JBCCNE010000112.1:0-10683 GCA_039026015.1 Cyanobacteria bacterium P01_C01_bin.70
AGCGAAGCGGAACTGGCATACCACGTCGTTGAGGGACTCGATCATCGGGGCGAGATGCTTGGTCACGCAACTCAGTACGTCAATGTCAAGACCACTTGATTAACCGTTATGCACCTCGACTTTTTCTGCCGTACCTACTTAGCCTCTACATGCTTGATGAAGACGGCGCGAACACTGCTTTCAAGCATCAGCAAATCTTAGAGATGCTTCCCTTTTTCGTACGCTCGGACTTTCAAAATGATGAGGGATTGCGATCGCTCTGTCGCTGCCTTCATTACCTGAGGACTTCCCCTGCCTGGAAGATGGGCAACATCCACAATCCCTATCCCATGCACTTGGGGCATCAGCTGATAGATGATCAGCTATGCATATTAAGTGTCAATAGCTGAATATTTACATTATCAAAGTTCAGAGTTAAACAAGCTGCCACCTAACACTTCACGGCAGCGGATGGGCAAAAGGTGCTTGTCAAGTTGCCAAGTTATCTACCGCCGCTGTGTTTTGCCGTTAAATCAGCGGCGGATTTAGAAGTTATTTGTGAGGCAAATAGACACAGTAGTGTGTAGGGCGGGCAGTGCCCACTTGCAATCCTTTGACCACCTCAGTCGCCAGCACTGGACCGAAGCAACTCAACGATTCTCCCGCGATCGCCAAAGTTGAAGTTGCATGGACGCTAAGCCTCGACACTGAGTCCCTCACGGTTCAGCCACTCAACGACTCGGGTATAATCGCACTGCTCGCTGAATTGAAACCAGCGACTACGGTCTGATTCGTATTCTGGACGGCGCAAAACAGCTTTGAAGCGGCCAAACGCGCCTCGTCCCTGAATCGCCACTTCTAAAAGGTCTTGTAGGTGGTCGTCGGCAACCGTGTTAATGAAATTCACCATGTCTTGGTAGCTACCCCCCGATCCTTCCTGAGGAATGGGCAAGTAGCGGCGGTCAAACTCAGCTTGTAATACTTCAAAATTCTCGCTGTCTTCGTTGGGCAAAATTTCTAACGGCTCACCTTCTATACCCGTAAGCACCTCACCCGTTTCACGGTCAATGTAGCCATACAAGCCATCTCCCCAGCGGCTCTTCATGACTTCAGTGATGAAGAAGATATCGTCCTTTGCAACTGCAACGGGCATTTTCCCCTCAACTCCTTGCCTGCTTTCCTTCATTTCTCCAGGCACCCAGTCAATTTTAATCAGGGGTCATGATGGTTAAATCGTAGGTACAAAAAGCGGGTTTTTCTTGCTCAATCAAGTCATGCAGCAGCGCTTCATCGGTTCGCAATCTTTGCGCCTGGTCGGGCGTTTCGGGTCGGAGCGTGACGGAAAAATGATACGGCTGACCACCGCCCAAACACGGTTCATCGGCCAACTGCACGTCTCCCAATACAAATCCCGCTTCGTCGGCATCGTCGATTTGGATAGCGCGATCGCTGAGGGGCAGCCCGGTACACAGATGGAGACAGAGCTGGAGTCCGCGTCGCGTGCCGCGCCACTGGTAGATTTCTAAGGCATGGCGAATCAACCGCCGCTGTTGGCTCAGTGTCCAGCGAGGATTCATGGGCCACGCGACCCAACGGGCCAAAAAGGGCACCAGTTCCTTCGGCGCGGTGAGCGGATTGAGATACGCCCAAAACAAATCAAGCATCTCAAAGGAGGGTTCCAGCGCCTGCTCACAAATGCTCAAAAACCGTCCTAAGAAATCTGATTGCTGATAAATTCCCGGCAAAAAGTCCAAATAGACCTGCTCGGGGCGAGTCAGCAACGTGAAGGGGCGATGGCCGATTAACCGGGGTGAGGCCGTCGCGGGGGCGGTGGTGTAGAGTGCCAACTCGCAGCCGTACTGTAGGGGCAAATGCGGTTGTTGGCTGAGGGCAGTCGGCTCTTCGAAAAAGTGCTTGGGCAGGGTAAAGCTGAGGGTGCGATATAGGGTCTCCTGGGTCTCGATGTCAAACGGCAGGCCGGCAAACTGTTGCTGCTCGGTGCTGGATTGTAGCCAAGGGGCATCGGGGGTGAACCAATCGGCGGGAAACGCGCCGCTAATCGCTAGATAAACCTGGAGTCGTTGCGACCCGTTGTTTCGCAGTCGCACGGTGAGGTCGCCCTGCTGTCCAGGAATGAGCTTGAGTCCCTTAGTTGGCGGCGTAGTCAGCGATCGCTCCGCCATCGCCACGCTGACATCCCACTCCAGCGTGGCCGAGGGGACAACGTCAATCTCCAGATCTGGTCGGGGAAGATTTTGCACCATAACCTTCAAGAACCGTCATTCAAACTTCAAAGGTCTAAAAACTCAATCTCATGGCCCGGATTCAGCTCGCTGTTATCTTCCCAGGCGGTGGCGATCGCCAGTTCTCCTAACTCAATCTTGGGGTGTGGGGTGGGTATCAGCATCCAGCCGGTTTCGCCCTGATGCCGATAAGGTCGCAGCGCCAATAGCTGCACCTGCGCAACGGAATGCACCTCCGGCACTTGCTGAATCAGGGCAATCACATCGGAACTTTCGACAGAGCGCCCCCGTGGCCACCCCTGCCCGTCTGACCCACCGACGAGAGGATTGAGCCAGCGATAGAGGGCGGTTTTGATTTTGTCGGCAATGGGGGTGCGATCGCGCCTGTATTGCGGCAGTAAATAAATCTGAGCCCGGATCTTGATGCCGACGTATTCTGGCGCTTCGAGGGTGACGCGAATGCCTAAAGCGCGATGCTGATCGAGATGGGCTTTGAGCGATCGCTGAAAGTCTGCGGACAGTTGCAACTGTGCGGGCGACAAGCCGCGCTCAAAGGCCAGCCGTCGATAGTTGGGCAGGGCAGACACGATCAGCAGACGAATGACACCGGGAGTCGTCAGGTGCTCAGCCGTGATGCAGTGCGATCGGGCCACGGCCATGCCCGCTTGAAACTGACGGGCTTTGTGTTCAAACTCCTCGGGGGTCAGAGCCGTTTCGCGAGTACGCAAGAGCGCCGGTACGCGAATCATGGCTTCCTCCAAGGATTCCGCTTCTCGTCCCCCGACCGCTTCGGTGTAGTTAGTCACGCTCTTGACATAGGGAATGGAAGACTTCAAAACGGTCAATCGCCCCGCCTGCACATTGCCCTGACTGCCCCCCCCGGTGCGATAGGCTCGCATGTAAATCTCAGCTCCCATTGGGGGCACTTTGCCATACTGGCGCTCGGCCTGCCGGTCTGCCGCTTCCAACACCGCTGGAATGGTGGACTCCTGGATGGCCGCCGTCGTCAGCGATCGCCGCACCTGTACGGGTCGCCCCCAAGACTGCACTTGACTGCGGGCTTGGGTTTGTTGCCGGAGCTGATGGGGTTCGCGAATCAGCGGGCCAAACTGCACGGTGCCGCTCTCATTGTCAATCGTGTAGTGGGTATCGTCGGCGGTGGAATCGCCAAAGTCGGGCACCTCTTGCCAGCGTTCACGAGTGCCATTGGGCAAACGAATTTCGATCTGTTCTTCGGGACGGCGGCTGAGGATGGGGCGACGACTGAGCTGAAACTCTTGTCCGGGCTTGCCGTTGCTGGTGCCAATCAGTTCTTCCGAAAGCTGAATACACTCGCTGGCGGACACCACGCCACCGATGGTCCGGACGCTGAGTCCAGTAATTTGCGGCGATCGCTGATATCCAAACTGCTGCCGTTCATCATTGACTGGGGTGTACACACAGCGAATCCAGCGACCCTCGTAGTTGCCAAAAGTAGCCGTCGGCCAGCGCTGGGGCAGATGCAAAATCACATCGGCCCCCTCTTGCTCTGGATTGGGGCCGGTTTGCCCCAGTTGGTCAAAGCTAAAGCCTTTGGTCTGGTCGTCGGTGGGCACGCGCAAAATATCGCTGCGCCAGCGATCGCCGTCCCAAACCTGCCACTCTAGCGGGGGATTGTTGGGGTTGATGCCCGTGGTCACGGCGGCTGGCCCCCGAAAGGTCAGCGCGATGACGTTGCCTGCTAGGTCGTTTGACATGGCCTCGTCTGGAGTGTTGATCGGGCGATCGGGGTGGGCTGCCAGCACTAGGTAAAAACAGTTTCCCGGCTGACACGAGATCAGCAAATCAGCCGTCGTTTCCAAATCGGCCCAATTTCCTGTTTGCTCCGAGAGGTCATCGCGAAAGGGATTGACCAGTGCTTCTAACGATGGGGGCTCCTTGGTTGGGGTCGCTTCGTGTGCAAACAAGAGATGTCGCACCTGCGGTTGTCCGATGGTGAGGTTGCGATCGGTGGTAAAAATCACCGCTTCTTGGTTCTCAGTACGCACTGTTGCCACTTCTGTGCCCTGGGGAATGCGCCTTGGGATGGTTTGCGCTTGCGTGAGGTAAAACGTCAGTTCAGCGTGCGCGGGGGCCGGTGGCAACAGCCGGATGCCTAACAATTCCAAAAAGGCTACATAATGCCGCCGGGGTACCTGGTTAAACCGATAAAGCATCTGATGCACGAGCCAGGCAAACAGCTCAATCAGCGTTACCCCCGGATCGCCTGGATTGTAATTCGTCCACTCAGGACAATAGCGAGGAATTCGCAGCAGACACTCTTCGACCAAATCCTCAAAGGTGCGATCGTCCAGATCGGCTTTGGGCAATTTAGGCAGAAAATCGAAGTCAGCTTCAGAATCAGGAGGGGCCATGAGGATTTAGAAAATGGGCATGCATAAGGCGGTGATAGCAACTTTTGAATTTTGAGTTTTGAGTTTTGAGTTTTGGTTCTTGGTTCTTGGTTCTTTGACATCCTCCTCAATCCTGCATTTCTGCGGGCGGTATCAGGTAAAAGGGATACACCATGCTGCGGCTGTCGTAGCTGTCGCGCGGTTGATAAAGGATGTTGATATTGACTTTGCCGGTGGACAGATCGGGTTCAGTAATCACTTCAATTAGGTCAATGCGTGGCTCCCAAATTTCCAGCGCTTCCTGCACATGCAGCCGAATCATCAGCAAGGTCTGGGTATTCATGGGCTCAAATACCATCTCTGACAGCCGCGAGCCAAAGTTAGGTCGATAGACCCGTTCTCCCAGCTTGGTGCCCAAAATGATGCGGATCGATTCTTCCAGATTGGTAGTGTCACTACTCAGCTGAAAACTGCCCTGCACATTTGTATTGACCGGAAAAGCCAATCCTGCACCGATGTAATTATTTGCTTCGTTTGTGTAAACCATTTCCAAAAGCTAATTGGCAAAAAAGTAAAAAATTAGATACGTATTAGCGAAAGTTCAGCCTCCAATCAAAACGGTTGGTTCCCCAGCCGTGATGCTGTTAATGCTTGTAATCTCCTGAATTAGATCGCCCACCCGGCAGGCTGGTAATCCATTGATGAAAACGCTAGAACTTCCTTTAATCACAACTCCATTCCCGTCCGGGATTAAAAGCTTGACGACTGTGCAGGCGTGTTGGTCAGCTGAAGCCATAATTTTTGCCATCTCTGCTGCTGCGTCGGCTAGATCTTTCATATGTTTGGCTCTGTCAGCTTCAGTTAAGGCACTGCCTGCTTTTGCTGCACTTTCTGCGGCCTTTTTTGCGAGTGCTAGTAACTGTTGAGCAGCAGCCGGATCAAGTGCTCGCCAAGCTTTTTTACCTCCAATAAAAACGTCAGAGCTGCAAGGACCGGGCTTTAAAGGATCACCGTGAGCAGTAGCGTCGAAGATGCGGGCAGCAGGGGGACCAGGCACTTTCCTAAATTCCTTAGCGATGGTTTAGACAGGTCACGATGTCAGCATTTAACTGCTTAGGGAATCTTAATTCAGCATGATTGTTTTACCTTTAATGCTGATTTCACCAGTAGCTTGGATGCTAAGGCTGCCTACTGATTTCATTGTGATGCTCTTCTCAGAATCATTTAGCTGCAGCATATGTCCGCCGTTGGTTTCAACGCAGATGCCAGTTTTAGAGTCATAATCCTCTTCGACGAATTGAATTTTGTGGCCAGTGCGGGTTTGAAAGGTGCGGAGGCGGACTTTGCCGTTTTGAACATTTTTATTGGCAGAATTTGGGGGAACATCTTCACCGTTCCAGACGCCGCCGAGGACGTAGGGGCGGTGAATGTCGCCATGCTCAAAGGCGACTAACACTTCGTCGTTGATTTCGGGGAGGCAGTCAAAGCCGCGACTGTTGGCGGCACCGATGCTAACCACGCGAGCCCAGTTGCTGTTATGGTCTTCCGTCAGCGTCGGAAATTTCACCTTCACACGGCCCATATTTTCGGGGTCTTCGTTGTCGGTGACGATGCCGACGAGATGGGTTTGACCCGGTTTCAGCGGCGTGGGGGGAGCTAACAGATTGAAGACGTCGCCGCCCCGGAGTCCCCGCACGGAGAATTCGGTGTCGTAGGTACGCTCGGCGTAGACGTGGCGGGTTTCGGTGACGTAGTACTGGCCGGTGTAAGGCCCCATTTCTTCTAATTCAATCTGCAAGCCGGGGCGAATTTCAGGGTTGCCCTCGGCCCTGGCATCGGCGACGATAAATTCGCCGCCGAGTTCGTCACACAGGGCTTGAGCCATGACATCCGCCTCTTTGCGCTGGAACATGGGGCGATCACACACAATCAGTTTGGGGGCTTGCTGCATGCCGTCAAAGACCGTACTGGTTTCGCTGCCGGTTTTTTCTTGGTCAGTTTTGGTGATGAGTTGCTCGCTTTGAGCGGTCGAGACAATGGGGGTTTTGGTGGTGTAGTCCCAGCCGCGCACCTCGACCGACTGCACCTGCTCAGTGCTGGTCACCCGCGCGTGAAAACTCCGCACGTCTTTAAGCCAAATGAGCTTAAGCGGCTTTTCTTTGGCTTGGGGGCGGCGAAAATTGAGTTTGCCATCGCGGACAAATAGTTCAAACCCAATGCGGGCAGCGCGCGATCGCAAAAAGGCCATGTTGGACTGGTTTCCTTGAAACAGATAATCGTGTGGCTCACCACTGTCATCAATCTGGTCGGTTTCCATAGAAATTTCTTCAGCAATCTTTTTGATGACATCGCTGTCAGTCATATTTTGAAATGAGCGATTGTGGACGCCGCGATGCAGTCGATGAGAACTGTCATATCCGCGAATAATAATAGGCGCTTGAGTTTGTTCTGAAAACTGTGTTTCGATCGCGGTAATTTCGCCCTGAATCAATTCTCCCTTATCAGGTTCTTTTGAGCCTTTTTTACTACTTTTAGACTGCGTTTCTGCCTCTTGTAAACTGGGCACAAACCCGATGGCAATGGGTTGACCAATATGAAAGTGCTTTTGCCGTTGCCACGGATCATCTTGAGTTACCCCAGACTGATAGTCATTGCGAATGACTAGGGTGAACAAGCTAGGGCGATGCAGGCTTTCTTCCACCACAATTTGTAGAATGTTTTCCGAAATATCATCGGGCGCAGTTTCGCCTGCAATTTTGAGAATGGGTAAGGCACGATAGCTGGTAGGCATAGCATTCAGGAGCTAAGGTTTCAGTAATGCTTGGCAGTTAGGAGCGAAAAGATTTAGATTTCAAACTCAAGTTATTTATCCTTATTTGCTCTGGTTTTGACGATTGCTATTGGCAGGATCTACTTGAGGAGCTTTCTGTTTTGAAGCATCATCCGATGGCTTTTCAGTCTCTTTGAGCACGAGCGCATCAATTACTGCACGTACGGGCTTGCCATCGGGCAAAAACTTGGTTAATCGATAGCTGACTTGCTCAATAAAGCAGTAGTCAAAATAGGCATTGCTACCCCACATAAAGGCATAGGTCGGAGGCCGTTGGCGGTCTTCGCTGAATTTCACGGCGTCGATGAATGCTTGGATATGTTCTTTGAGCACATCTTTGCCGGTCTCGTAGGTGTCAAACCAAATTTCCCTCAGGGCGATTTGTCGAGCGGGTATATTGTTGAAGCTCACGTGAGGGCGACCCGATCGCGTGGAGCGAGCACCAGGATTATCTGAAGTTTGAACCGCCAGCGAAAACGACAGTTCCTTTGGATTGAACATAAAAGTGATGTCTTTACCACCAGATTTCGCTATGAGTTTGGCTTTTTCCATAGTCTGCTCTAATTTCTGTTGAAGATTATGTCCAGGTGAAAGGTTAAAAACGCAGGGAATAGCGGTGTTCTGGAAAGCGCTCCCAATCTTGTCGGAGGCGCGATTCCACTTGTTGTCGCACGGCGACGGTGAGCTGGTGTAACTTCGGCGGTAACGGCAGACTAGGCAAATTTTGCTCCGATCTCGCGATTTGAGTCGCCAAGCCGGGATGTTGCGGATACCACGGGGGCAAGGCCACGGACTGGCCAAATTGAGCTTCCTGCCGGAGACAGAGATGCGATCGCAGTTCTCCATAAACCCATTCCGCAAGATGGTCTAGCAGTTCCGCATCTGCCTCCGCGCCCCCCACATCTGCCGTCAGCGTCACGGCTCCACTGTCGGCGACGGCCTCAAATTCTGAAGTGGCGGCTGGCCCAGGGCTCTCGTCTGTGGCTGGCTCGGGCTCAGTAGTCAGGTCATCCGGTTCGAGATCAGCTAAAGAGACGTCTGTGGATTCCAGATTAGAGAAATCGGGTTCCAGAGCAAGCTGGGGCTCCCAAGTACTGGCAATGGGTGACTCTAGAGCGCGCATCTGCACGGGCAAGGTGGGCAGGCGGGACATTTGTGGTGGTTGAGTTGTCGGCACCGTTAGCCCCTGAGTGAATGGTGTCGAAGAGGGCAAGGCCGATGCTTCATCAGAAGAAGACGGCACTGACGCAGGAGATTTTGGGAGCGATGGAACTGGAGAACGCGGGGAGGGCTGTGGCGTCGAGGGGACCAAGTAATCGCTGAGTTCAGCGAGGGGCGATCGCTGCGTTCCCGCCGGATGGTCGGAGGCCAATCGCCTCGATGGTGACCCGTCAGTCCGCGCCACATAACGCTGAATGCTGGGCAGCAGAGGAATTTTGGGGGCAGTTGCCGACTCATTTTGGGGTAGAGAAATCGGCGAATCTTCTAGTCTTGATAGTTGAGTCGGGAGCGCGTTGGTCGGGCTGGCTGCGGGAGTTGGGGTACCGTCTGGAGTCAAATTACGGAGCGAATCTGAGGGCGAATCTTTCGCAATGGATTGGGCTGGGAGATCTGAGGATTGGGGTAGGGGTGGCGACCCAGGAAGCGGGTGGCGATTGATCGGGGCGATCGCCGCCGGATCAACCGCTTCAGAGTCGGAGATCGCGGCCTTTGCGAAGGGCGCCGTGGTGCCAGCTTCGGTAGATGAGTGCAACTGCATCGGTTCAGCCGGACTGCTTGGCGGTGGTGACGTAGTTTCATCTGTCGAGGGGAGTTGAGGGAGCGATCGCGCTTCTATGTCTGGCGAATTCTCTAAGGCGGGAGATTCCGGTGCCGCAGGAGCGATCGGTGCGGCACCGTCGGCAGTATCGCTTTTAGAATCAGCGGCTTCTGACGTTGGTCGCAGGGGTGGCGGCGCTGCCAACTCAGTCAATTCGTTGGTGGCAGCAGCATCAGAACGCCCTGGAGTATCAGCAGATGTATCACGCTCAGGGTCAAAGGTTTGCCTCACTTGGGCTTGATCTGACGACAAACCTGTTGTCCCAGCATCATTTGTCCATGCCTGAGAGGGCGTCTGGTTTTCCTCAACGGCAGCCGCCTCGTCCCCTGGGATGTCGGGCGATCGCGGCTCAGCGATCGCGGGCGGGGGATTGGGTGACTGACCTAAGCGGGGCTGAATAACGCCAGCGTCATCGGAGTCGGGCAACGTGGGCGAATCTGCTAACGGGGCTGCACTTTCTAAAGGGGGAGTGATGACGGAACTAGCGTCTGGGATTGGTCGCTCTGGCAGCGATTCAGAATCAGGCATTTCAGGACTGGGCTGGTCGCTAGCAGCGGCGGTTTCGGTCGATTGGATTGGCGCTGGCGGGCTGAGCGCGTCTGGGGTCGGAAGGTCGGGGACAATGTCAGGGCGATTGGCCTCCGACCACCTTGCAGGAACACGCGGTGGCCGCTCGGTGGCATCGAGCAACGGCAAATCTCTGTCTGGCAAAGTCGGAAAATCGTTTGAAGGAATTTGGGGCTGGTTGATGTTGAGGGGAGGCGCGCTAGGAAGATCGCCCGATATCGCCTCAGCGATCGCTGCCACCTGACTGCCCAGGGGAGTCGTTCTGCCTAAAGGCTGGCGCTGAACAGCGGGCAACGGTGGCGGCAGGTCGGGCAGATCGCCAGCAGCAGCGGCAGGTGGGTCGTCCGGTGGGGACGGAGGCGCGATCGCTGGAGCAACACCGGCCTCAATCTTGACTGGCTCAAAGGGTTGCTCGGCCAGCTCTTGGGCTGCTAATGAGAATCGGAATGGTGGTATCGTCTCTGGCGAAAATGCCGCCCGCAGTTCCTCAATTGGGGAAATGGGATAGCCCACCAAATACGCCGCCAGGGGCTGATCGCTTTGAGCACTTGCGTCCGCAGTCGATAGAGCGGTGAACCGTCCTAGGGGCGATCGAGCCAAAGCGGCAGCCTGAGAACCAATCGGGTGACGCCAGTTAAGTCGGGGTAACGTTTGCCAGTGATTTCCCGTTGTCATGGTTACGATGTCCCTGGGAAATAACCCGTCTTGCCATCCCGCCCTTGAGAGAGTTGGGCAAACCCACTCCCAGGATTCTCGCCTTCGATCTTCAAGCCTTCATAGGCCAGCGTCAGTTCTTCTAGCGCCACGGTTTCTGACCGCGCCTGCAACGAGTCAGCCTTCCACCCAACGGGCACTGCCCCGATTAGCGTCCAG
>JBCCNE010000113.1:0-10671 GCA_039026015.1 Cyanobacteria bacterium P01_C01_bin.70
AAACATTATTGAACTGGCGATCGCGGGCGGCTGTAACGCGGTCGCCACGACGGTTGGCGTGCTGAGCAGCGTCTCTCGCCATTACGCCCACAAAATTCCCTTTATCGCCAAGTTGAACCACAGTGAGCTGCTGACTTTCCCTAACCGGAATGACCAGATCATGTATGCCTCAGCCGAGCAGGCTTGGAACTTAGGGGCCGTGGCAGTCGGGGCTACGGTCTACTTCGGAGCCGAAGAGTCGAGTCGGCAACTGCAGGACGTTCGCGATGCCTTTACCCGTGCTCACGAGCTGGGCATGGCTACCATTCTCTGGTGTTATTTGCGCAACAGTGCTTTCAAGCAAGATCACGACTATCACCTCTCGGCAGATCTCAGCGGGCAGGCCAATCATTTAGGAACGACCCTCGGCGCTGACATCATTAAGCAAAAACTGCCGGAAAATAATGGCGGCTATCCAGCGGTTGCTCAGGCTACCGGCCAGAAGTTTGGCCGCACGCATGATCGCGTCTACAGCGACCTCACCAGTGATCACCCCATCGACCTGACCCGCTATCAGGTGTTGAACTGCTATGCCGGTCGCGCCGGATTAATCAGTTCAGGTGGAGCTGCCGGTAAAAACGACTTTGCCGATGCCGTGCGCACAGCGGTGATTAACAAGCGGGCTGGCGGCTGCGGTTTGATCTCTGGACGGAAAACTTTCCAGCGTGATTTTAAGGAAGGGGTCAAGCTCTTTCATCTGATTCAGGATGTTTATCTGTCTGACGAGGTCACAATTGCCTAGCGCCATCGCCCTCTGCTGTCACTTTAGGAAAAAGAAAATTGAACCCTGCATTTCCTCGTTCTAGGGAATCCATAACGCGGCCACTTTAGTAAAGGGATTTGGGGCTTCCAGATTATCTCTCCCCAGAGTGATTAAAGAGGGATAGGTTGATCGCGTTATCGTTACGCACACTCAAAAAGCCCGATGCCTGGTGACGCTTTTTAGCTAGCAGGTGTCGGGCTTTTATGTAAGCAAATTCATGTGGATTTATGGAGCTGCCTTGTATTCCTGGGCTAGGCGGTGCGACGGCGGCGGGGATTACGGCGAGAGCGGGTAGAAATGGCGTTTTCGACTACAGCCCCTAAGCCAAAGAAAATTGCTGAGAACGTCCAAAAGACTTCCCAAACTGCGCCTTCGATGTAGTCGGCCTGGTAAGCAAAAAACATGTCGGCGATGTAGAGGCAGAATGCCGCGATGGCGATTAACTTCCACGATTGCGAAAATCGCCCGCCCCAAAAAGCCACTAGCAAAGTGGTAGCGACGATCAGCAGCAAACAGTCGCCAGCGATATACAGATATCCGATGAACCCTTCAAGAGGCGCGAGTAAAGAATCCATTTGGACCGCCCAAGCAGGGGCACTCGTAGAAGCAGTTTCTTCGGCAGGGGCCGGTTCGGCGGGGGCCGCATCAGTCGGGGTCGGGGCCACTGGAGCCGGGGCTGGCTCAGTCGGGGCGGGAGCCGGTTCAGTCGGGGCGGTTTCTTGCGCCCAAGCGGGCGACTCTAGCCTGCCCCATTCTGGCAAAGTGGACGGAGCGGTGGGGTTGAGCGCCGCGTCGCCCACGCCAAAGCTTGGAAATATCGCCAAGACAATACCTAGAATGCCGATAATGGCAACAATCGCCCACTGCTTGCCATCTAAATTAAGACGCCGCGGCAACACTGCCCTAAGCATCCCAATTGCCAAAAACACGTAGGAAAGCAGATAGAAAAAGTCGCCAAAAGAAACTGACGGATCTAATTCAAAAACGTTGTTCCACAGATAAAAGAACAGATTGCCACCGGCATAGAGCATCAGGCCAATCCCAATTGAAAGCCAGACTCCGCGGCCACTGACAATCTGATTGCTTTGCCAATTGCGCAGGCACAAAAGACTGGAGAAAACAAAAGCTCCAGTTTCAATCACTGTGATGGCCTTAAGGTACCAATCAGAACGGCTATCAGCGCCTTCAGGCAATACGCTGAAAAATAGAAACACAAAAATCGCAACTAATGCCCAAACAATCCCGATGGCCATCAGGGAGTTGTTTGACACCGAAGAGGATTTGGTAGAAGACTGCTTGCTCAATGGAATACTCTCCTCAGAGCACATAACAAAGCTAAGCGATTTCACTCCATCTAAGTGAATGTGCAGACGCTCAAATCACCGCAGAGCAAAACCCGTAGGTTTGTTTTACCGCAATATCATCGAACCGGCGCACCCAATTCAGCGGTCGGCATCAATGCGCTAAAAATCGGCATTAGAGAAAAATCAGGCACCAAAGGGAAAAGCCCCTGTGCCGCACGTTTCAGCCTGGCTGGTAAAACTAAGCTGCCCGTGGCTGCAGCATCATTGAGGACTCATTACGCATTAAGATTTTTTGCCTAGATGCGGAGAGTCGGCAGTTCCCTATGACCCAGGACAATCGTAAGCTGTGGAGTCAGTCTATTTGTGACTGCAAGTGGATAGAGGCGCTACTGCCACAGCTTGCCAGGAGGTGTTGTTGAGAGCCACTTGGTGAAATTTTTGCGAGCGCCTGCCGATAGATCTTCCAACGCATCAAGCGAGCGCTCAGTAAAGTTGGCGTTACCAAAAGCATCCTTGCCCAGACGATGCATCTCTTCTAAGAGGCGGAGCAAATGGTGCTCTTCCCACGAGGGTACCTGCGTCGCTAGGGGATCTATTGTGAGGAGAGTTTTGACCGACTTTTCTGAACTGACTTGTGGAAACCGCCACTGCATCAGCGCACTCGTAATGTCTTTTTCAAATAAGCCAGCTTGCTTGGTGCCTAACAAATCTTCGATATCAATGAATAATGCCTGTAAAATCAGCAAACATCCTTGAATCAAAGCTTCCTCAGCCGGACGGCTAGAGTCTTTACCGCTACTATCATCACCCAGCGCATCGAGTCGAATCTTTCCCCAAACGCTGAAGCGTTCGGGCTCCTCTAACAGCACGCAGACCTTGCCGCGATTGTCTGTCAGATCCCGCCAGAGCGTCATGGCCTCTTCTTCTTGGGTCGCAGCAAAAACACTCAGCAGTCGAAACGTCTGCCCCTGATAATACAAAATCGGAATTGGCTGATCCTTGCTAGGATGCTGAACGTTTTTAATTTCAACATCCGGACGCTTGAGAATGAACATGATGCAGCGCTTCGTGTCTGTGGAATCAAGTTCAGAAAACATCAGGTGCGATCGCGCCTGATAGCTCATTCTGATCGGGCAAACATAACGCTCTGCAACAAGAGCGCCGGGCAGCTAACAGCTACATTAGTGATAGCTTATAGCCTAATCCGTATTTGATCGTCAGCATTCCCAGCCAATTCAATAGATGTGTCATCAAGAAATGAACATTTGCAGGCTGCCATGGGAATTTATGAGCTGGAGGTTAGAGGCGATGTCTCCAAAGTTAGGCGTTTGCCACCCGCCTAAATTCCAAAATCATCTTTGAGTTTATTCGAGGGCTAATTTGCCAAGGAAACTCCCGAGGAGCCCTGAGTTCAAGATAGACTCAGTCATCTAACGAAGTGATTGATAAACTCTGTGAACGTCCCTGATGTCCCAGCTTTCACACGGTTAGTGGAGCTTGGTTAAGGAGCGCTCAAAGGCCTGTCTAGCTTTAATCTGAAGGGTACTTAAAGATTTCCTCCATAAATTAGCTCTAGGGCGCGTCATCAATTAAATCCAGAACGCTTGCTGCATAGGCATTACCGCGCCCGCTCTGCAAAACCCACTAGGGGCTGAAGTGCTTTCAGCATAAGGAGTCGAGCGTTAAATGATGACAGCCCCTAGGAGTATTCCATCAAACCATTCCGGCCTTAGCGCTCACGATTGCTCATTCTTAGCGCTCCGAGGAGTGTCCGAATATTGGTGAAAATGGTGAGCCAGGAGTCAGGTTGGTAAAGAGTTTTAGCGTATTTTTTGGGCGGTTACTTACCCTGAGTCGAGGGTTATTTCCGAAACAATTGGCGAACGCACAGCCAGCATCTTTGTATGGAGTTTTATGGAGCGATCGCGCTTTCTTGCCCAAAATTTTACGATTAATTCAGAAACTCGATGATAAAACTGGTTTACTCAGGGCATTGACCATTGATTTTTCCCAGCGTATTCCATCTAAAAAATCATTGTATATCCATAATTTGAGACGTATTATCAGCTGGAACACTCCAAACAAGGTTGAGATGTGTCGAGCCGCCCGAAGGAGGCACTCTTAGCCGGCTCACTAACTTCATGGCCAACCGGCACCTGACTCTGCTGGTTCGCAAGCGATCGCGCCCGCCTCGTTCCTGCCTCGTTTCGTTCCTGTGCCACGGTTTGACCTCGTTATTTTTGACGTCTACACCATGCCTCAATCAAGCTCTGACTCTAGCCTGATCGCAACTAAATCTGCCTCCGTAGACGCCACCACGGGCCTTAACGCCTTTGGGGGGGTCTTTACTCCTTCAATTTTGACCATCCTAGGCGTGATTATGTATCTGCGCTTTGGCTGGGTCTTGGGACATATGGGGTTGACCAATACCCTGCTCATTGTCACTATCTCCACCAGCATTACGCTGCTGACGGGACTCTCCATTTCAGCAATTGCGACTGACCAAGTCGTGCGCGCTGGCGGCGCTTACTACATGATCAGCCGCTCTCTAGGCATTGAGACGGGCGGTGCCGTAGGAATTCCGCTGTTTTTTGCACAAGCGCTCTCAGTGGCCCTGTACACGCTGGGTTTTGCTGAAAGCGTAGTGCGCGTTTTTCCCGCGCTGAATATCACCGCGATCGCGCTGATTGTCACGATTTTGGTCACGCTGCTAGCGCTGCAATCCGCTGACATTGCCATCAAAGCGCAATATTTCATTATGGCGGCGATCGCCTTATCGTTGATCTGTTTGGTATTCGGTAGCTCGGCCGAGCCCGTTTCTGCCGCTGATGCCGAGGCGGTGGGCTCAGTCGGGTTTTGGGAAGTGCTGGCAGTCTTTTTCCCAGCGGTCACGGGCATCATGTCTGGCGTTAATATGTCTGGCGATCTCAAAAATCCGTCTAAGGCAATCCCTTTGGGCACGCTGGGCGCGATTGGGGTGGGTTATGCCATTTACATGCTGATTCCGCTGGTGCTGTATTTTCGTGCTGATCCAGCCTCGTTGGTGGCTGACCCTCTAATTATGCGCCGCATTGCTCTCTGGGGCGACTCGATTTTATTAGGCGTTTGGGGCGCGACGCTGTCGAGCGCGATCGGCAGCATTCTTGGCGCGCCGCGAGTGTTGCAGGCGCTAGCTCGCGATGGCGTCTTGCCCAAACCGCTACGCTGGCTGGGCAAAGGCAACGGCCCCAATGACGAACCTCGGCTTGGCACCCTGTTTAGTCTGGGCATTGCCCTTGCCGCCGTCACCATCGGCGATTTGAATCTGATTGCCCCGGTGTTGACGATGTTTTTTCTAACCACCTACATGGTGCTTAACGTCGCTGCGGGCATCGAAGGGTTTCTGCAAAGTCCCTCTTTCCGCCCGACCTTCAAAGTCCCGTGGGTGCTCTCGCTGTTGGGAGCGTTGGGCTGCATCAGCATTATGTTTTTGATTAATGCGGTGGCGACGGTCATGGCGGCAGCGATCGTATTGGGCATTTATTTGTGGCTCGAACGGCGCGAAATTGAGGGCACTTGGGGCGATGTCCGTCAAGGCGTTTGGCTATCGCTGATTCGCACGGGACTGTTTCGCATTAAGGGGCCGCTGGATTCTAAAAACTGGCGGCCGCACCTGCTCGTCTTTTCTGGTGCGCCCACCAAGCGGTGGCATTTACTCGACATGGCCAATGCCTTGACCCACCAGCGGGGGCTGTTTACCGTGGCCAGCGTTTTGCCTGAAGGGAGTCGCGATGTGGGCCGTCAGGAAAAGCTCGAAGCCACCCTGCAGGAATATTTGGAGAAACGCGGTATCCAAGCCTTTGTCCGGCTAGTAACGGCATCTGACCCCTTTCAGGGCATGAAGCAGCTGATTGAGGCTTACGGCATCGGCCCGCTGCTGCCGAATACGGTGCTGCTAGGCGATACGGAGAATCCCGAAGGCCGCGATCGCTTTAGTGAATTGGTGGCTCAATGCCATCAGGCCAAACGCAATGTCATCATTCTCCGCAGCAGCCCCGAACAGTTCACGCTGGTACAGCGGCGTCCAAACCGCTTTCGCCGGATTGACGTGTGGTGGGGAGGCTTGCAGTCTAATGGAGGCCTGATGTTGATCCTGGCCTATCTGTTGAGAACCAGTTGGGAATGGCGCGGCGCTGAAGTTTGCCTCAAGCTGGTTGTCCCCAATGAAACAGCGGCAGACTCCGCCGAAAAAAATATGCATAGCCTGATTGATAGCCTGAGAATTGGAGCGGTTTCTCAGGTTATTGTGGAAGAGAATCGTTCCTTTGACGAAATCCTGCTGATTTCATCGCAGACTGCCGATTTAGTGCTGATGGGTCTGGCAACTCCTAACAGCGTAGACAGCTTTACTGACTATTACGCCAAGCTACAGCAGCGCGTCAGCCAACTCCCCAACACCCTGCTCGTTATGGCATCAGAGGAGTTGGCCTTTTCTGACGTCCTGCAAAAGGACTGAATTCTAGTGCGTGGGCTAGGGCTGCAGGGCGTAAGAGGGCTGGGTGAATGGGCGAATGATTTTTGGTTCTTGGTTCTTGGTCTTCCGTACTCTGAACTTTGCATTCTGAACTCCGCACTCTGAAATTTGCATTAATTAAAGCGATGGCAAAAATTGGTGTGCTCTGGGGCATCAGTGCTGGTCCTGGCGATCCAGAGTTGTTGACCGTAAAGGCCGTGCGGCGGCTGCAAACCTGCTCGGTAGTGGCGTTTCCTGCAGGCCGTGACGGCCATCCAGGCATTGCCCAAATCATTATTCAGCCTTGGTTGCAGCCTGCCCAAACGCAACTGGCATTAACGTTTCCGTTTGTGCAGACCCAGGATGTATTGGAGGCCGCGTGGGAAACTGCAGCGGCCCAAGTTTGGCGGTATCTTGCTGAGGGCCGAGATGTGGCGTTTGCCACCGAGGGGGATGCCAGTTTTTACAGTACGTTTACTTATCTGGCGCGATCGCTCCAGCGGCAGCATCCCGAGGTCTCGATTCAGACGGTGCCAGGGGTCTGTTCGCCGTTAGCCGCCGTTGCGCAGTTGGGAAAACCGCTAACGATTTGGCAGCAGCAGCTGGTGGTGTTGCCCGCGCTATATGCGATCGCCGACTTTGAAGCAGCCCTTAATCAAGCTGATGTCGTTGTTCTAATGAAAGTCGCGTCGGTGTATTCGGTCGTCTGGTCGGTTTTACAGCGCCGCCAGTTACTGCATCGCAGTCATGTCGTTGTGCGAGCCACCCAGTCTGAAGAGCGCATTTACAGCGATTTACGCCACCATGCAGACCTTCAGTTACCCTATTTTTCTCTCATGATCATTTACTGTGGGCAGACAGATTCTGCCGCTGAGGGCAACACATGATTTAGATTTGCGTCTAGGATAAGTATCGCGTCTTGGCTCAAAGGAGCGATCGCATCTGATGACGGCTACTCCCCCCTCTGGCAAAAACCGATTTCGCCTGTGGCAAGTGCTGAATCCGGCTTGGCTTGCTGGTGCCATTTCCCTTGGGTTTCACGGCATCTTATTTGCTGCGGGGCCAAGCTTTCCGAGTTTGGGGTTTGGGCAACTGACCGAAGTTGAAGAGGCCGTCGAGCGGCGAAATGTACCGTTGGTGGAATTATCAGCGGCAGAGCAGGAGCGGCTGCCAGACTTTTCGGGCTCCTTTTATGATTTTGAGGCGTTTGGCGATTTAGAGCCGCTGGCACCTTTGTTTGGTGACAGCAACAATCCAAGCGGCAACAATGACGGCCCTATCAACTCCAAACCCCTCCTCTCTCCAGGCTCAAGCTCACTGCCCCCCTCAGCCTCCCGCCTCCCTTTTGGCATTACGGGCTTAGAGCCCAGAGCGCGCGTTCCCTTTCCGCTGAGTGGTTTGCCGGAGCCACCGCCCATAGCAGACACCGAAACTCCAGAAGTGACGCCTGCGCCATCAGATGAGTCCCAGGCGTCGGCTAGCGACACGCCTGGCGCCGATGCTTTGCGACCCGAAGCGGGAGAAACTGGTGACGGCGATCAGACAATCGCGGCTAACAGCAATCCAGCCGATACCGTGACCCTGGAAGAACGGCTACAGGCCTATGCCTTTGATGGGGCCAACACTGAAGCGGAAGAGATTGACGTGCGTTTTGACGAGTGGCTTGCCAGCGGCCAGTCCCTCGCTACGGAGCTGGAAATTACTGATGATGAGGCGATCGCTGCTGCTTTTGAGCAAGCGGCTGAAACGGGCCTGCTTCCCTCGGCCGCAGCCACCGAAGCGGCTGAACCAGATGCCGAAGCGGCTGAACCGGCTGAGCCGTCTTCCACAGGTATCGTGCAGCCGCCTATTGAGCTGTCCATCGACCATGAAGGCGGGATTTGTTTGACCAAAGACCCGCAGAAAGGGCTGATTGGCGCCTGGGTGAGTCCAGAGGGGGCATTGGTGGGCGAGCCTGCAGTGATTCGCAGCACTGGCTATTTGGGGCTTAACGAGCAGGCTATTCGCTATGTCAAAACCCTGGATTTTTCCGCCGTGGAAACCTTCACGGGCTACCAGTTTGAAGTAGTAGTTAACTACAATCCCGAAAACTGCGTCAATATGGGGCAGGCAACACCGACGGCACCGGCGGCCGACAGCGAGGACTCGTCGGGAGAAGTTCCTGATAAAGAATCTCCTACGGTTGAAGAGGACGCTGCGGAAACCCCAGCGCCCACTCCAGCCATCCGTCCGGAGCCGCCTCCCGCCACCGACGCCAGTCCCGAGAGCTGAAGACACTGTGCTAGAAGCCCATTGAGGAACCATAACGGTTGGTTTTTGACTGCCAATCGCTGGCGATTACCGACCGAATAGCGCATCATTGTTTACAATCAATAGCGGTGATTTTTGGGTTGTCCATGCAGGGCTCTGTTTCCATCACTGCTGATCAGCGCACTGGGCTCAGCTGGTTCGCCGATCTGGTTTTATTGGCCATGATCAGCGGGCCGTTTGCGGCACCGTTCTTAGCGGCGTCGGGGCTGCCTATCCTCGCTGAAATTAGCGACATTATTTATTGGCTGGGGCGGCAGGTCTGCCCCCAGCCCGACATGGGGTTGGCGCTAGCCGGT
Organism: Cyanobacteria bacterium P01_C01_bin.70; assembly: GCA_039026015.1. GTDB lineage: Bacteria > Cyanobacteriota > Cyanobacteriia > Phormidesmidales > Phormidesmidaceae > Halomicronema. Next base: position 9,205 of record JBCCNE010000113.1, read on the forward strand.
GAACACATGGCGGCGGTCTGTATGCGCTGCTATGGCACTATTTTTGGATTGATTGCGATGCGGGTGCTGTATAGTCGTAATCGCGGTCAGTCAGCCTATTGGCTCAACCGTTACGGATTGATTGGCTTTGGCCTGACATTTGCGCTGTGCATGGCTTATCCGGCAGAATTGGCCCTGCAGGGGTTTGACTGGTGGCCTATGGATAATGTGCGAATGACGCTGTTTGGCGCGATCGCTGGCAGCGGCTTAGGGGCCTACATCATGCCAATGTTGCATCATCCTCGTACAGAAGATTAATCCTTTTTGGGGATGCTTCCTCATAGAATGAACAATTGCATGGGTTAAGACGTTTGGAGCATCCCTAATTTGTGAAGATATTTGTCTATCACACCCCTGAAGAAGTTCCGGAAGGCGATTTGCCTGATTGCGCGATCGCAATCGACGTTTTGCGGGCGACTTCCACGATGGCGGCTGCCTTTGACGCTGGCGCGGAATCAATTCATGTGTTTAACGATTTAGACGACCTGCGAAAATCTAGCCAAGCCTATCCGGAAGCTAAACGACTGCTAGCCGGAGAGCGCGGTGGGGCAAAAGTTGAGGGGTTTGATTTAGGCAATTCACCGCTTGATCACACCGTAGATTGCTCCCAAGGACGGCATTTATTCATGAGCACGACCAACGGCACCCGCTGCCTGCGGCGCATTCAGACTGTGCCGATGGTAATCACGGCGGCTCTAACCACCCGCCAGGCCGTCGTAGATTTTTTAGTCAACCACCAACCGGCTAAAACTTGGCTGGTCGGTTCGGGTTGGGAGGGCACCTACTCCCTTGAAGACACGGTTTGCGCCGGTGCGATCGCCCATCAACTAGCCCAACAGCAGAACTGCGACTTCAAAGATATTGCCGGTAACGATTCCACCATTGCAGCTGTTAGCTTGTACGAGCAGTGGCAAAACAATTTACTCGGCCTGATGCACCACGCTACCCATGGTCAGCGACTGCTGCGACTGCATCAAGAAGACGATTTGCAGTACTGTGCTCAGCTAGATGTGCTGAATCTCGTCCCCATTCAGTCTGAGCCGGGTGTTTTGGTTTTGAATGGCAAAGATTCTGGCCCATAATTGCAGAAAACCTGAGTCAAAAGTTGGTTACTGGCTGCGTATCTGCTGATCCGCGATCGCTTCTCAATTTCCCAACTTTCGGTGCGGGTTATTTCTATAAAACTGTCATGAAACAGTTGGGGCGATCGCTCGGCCCCAGACTGTGGTCAGCCACTGCAACTGGCCAGTGTTTGACGCCGCTGGCTGCCCAGTAGCCAGGCAAATCACCTGACAGGTAAACGCTGCACCGTCAGGTCATCTATAGCAATCCGTATAAAGGTCAGGTCGGTTAAAGTGGAGGAAACGTTGGGAGTCCTGCCGATGCCCGCCGCCTACAGTCTCGACCTACGCCAGAAAGCGATCGCCG
>JBCCNE010000114.1:0-10660 GCA_039026015.1 Cyanobacteria bacterium P01_C01_bin.70
ATCGCAAAGAACGGAAAGATGTCGGTGACTGTGCCCCCTTGCCCGACGCCAAAACCCAACGTGGCGATGTGGGGCATGAGGATGCAGCCTTGCTCATACATGGGCTGGGACAGGTTGTAATGCGACACCTCAAAGAGCAGCATGCCACCGGCCCAAAAGGCGATGAGTCCGGCGTGGGCAATGTGCGCCCCGAGGAATCGCCCCGTCAGCTCGGGGGTGATAAACCGGGCATTACCGGCCCACCAGGCAAAGCCGCTAGAGGCTTCGTCATAGCCTGGACTAGCAGGGGCAAAGATTGACCCTTCCTCAATCAGGGGTCGGTCAGTAGTCGAAATATCGGGAATCGTTTCGATGGGGGTTTCCATCAGGAATTTACCTCCTCGGAAGGTGTGCAGGGGCGACGCTCAGAGTCAGCGTGATCCTGAGCGGGGGTGAGTCGAAAAAAGGACTTGAGAAACTGGCGAAACTCACCCGGCAGTGATGGTTGAGAACAGGAGCGCAATTTATACCAATTCTGCAAAATAGCCCTACAGGTCAAGGATCCCCCGCTGTCGCCGCCCCCTTGAAAAAGGGGCTATTCTCAGGGTTTCCCCCTTTTTAAGGGGGATTGAGGGGGATCTTTCCACTTGGCAGATGTGTAGTCCAGTTTTAGAGAATTGATATTAGCTATTCCGAGAAGCCTCGGGGCAGCACTTCTTCGGGGAAGACGAACTTCTTCGCGGGCTGGTCAAGCTCGGACATCCACGCCCGCACCCCTTCATTCAGCAGAATGTTTTTGGTGTAAAAGGTCTCGTACTCAGGGTCTTCGGCGGCGCGAATTTCCTGACTGACAAAGTCATAGGCGCGAAGATTAAAGGCCAGACCCACCATGCCGATCGCGCTCATCCACAAACCGACGACGGGCACAAACAACATAAAGAAGTGCAGCCAGCGCTTGTTAGAAAAAGCAATGCCGAAGATTTGGGACCAAAAGCGGTTGGCCGTCACCATCGAGTAGGTCTCTTCTGCCTGGGTGGTGGTGAACCCTTTGAAGGTGTTTTTGCCGGTTGAGTCTTTAAACAGCGTATTTTGCACCGTGGCCCCGTGAATGGCGCAGAGCAGTGCTGCGCCCAGCACCCCAGCCACCCCCATCATATGGAACGGATTGAGCGTGTAATTGTGGAACCCTTGGAAGAAAAGTAAAAACCGGAAGATGGCAGCAACGCCGAAGCTGGGTGCAAAAAACCAGCTCGACTGCCCCAAGGGATACATCAAGAAGGTGGCCACAAACACAGCGATGGGAGCGGAGAAGGCGATCGCGTTGTAAGGGCGAATGCCGATCAAACGGGCGGTCTCAATCTGCCGTAGCATAAAGCCCATCAGCCCTAGTACGCCATGAAAGGCGGTGAAATTCCACAGCCCCCCAATTTGGCACCAGCGGACAAAGTCGCCATTGGCCTCAGGCCCCCACAGCAGCAGCAGGGAATGGCCCATGCTCTCGGCGGGGGTCGAGACGGCAGCGGTCAAAAAGTTGCAGCCCTCTAGGTAGGAGGTGACGAGGCCGTGGGTATACCAGGAACTCACAAACGTAGTGCCGGTAAACCAAGCGCCGATCGCTAGGTAAGCACAGGGAAAGAGCAATAGCCCCGACCAGCCAATAAACACAAAGCGATCGCGTTTGAGCCAGTCATCGAGGGCGCCGACCCAGCTCCGGGTCGGTTGCAAAGCTCCCATTGAAATCGTCATAGTCGGATCCTCATTCGTCAAAGTTGGGGGGGTGAGAAACTGGAACTTTTATGAGCGGTGGGCGGTGCCCACCCGACTGTTCCGAAAACTCGACTGTTTGAAATAGCGTTAGGTAAAGGGTTCGCTTTCACCGGGGCCGTCATTCATAAAGTACGGAGTTCCCGGTAGCGCTAGTTCCTGAATGATTTCGTCGAAGTAGGGAATTACCGCGTCGGCGTCAGCCCCGTCGAGCTGAGCGATCGCTTCGGCTTTCAAGCAGCGCATGTACTGCAAGATGTTGGTCAGGGGAATGCCGATATTGGTGTACAGCTCCTTCATGCCTACCAAGCCAATTTCGCGCAGGGGGCGATCGTTTCCGGCGAGCAGGCAGTAGCTAATCAGGCGAATGTACCAGCCCACATCTCGTTTAGCGGCACCAGTCTTGCGGCGATCGCCGCTGTTACTGGGCGTCCGGGGACAGACTCGCCAAAATTTGCGAGTGCCGCGCTCCACAATGGTTTCGGCTTTGCTTTCTAGGGCTTTAGCGACCCGAACGCGATCGGTGCCGGTTTTACAAAAGGTGCGAATCATGCGCAACTCTCCTGGGGTGGGATAGCGCTGCTCCTCATCGGCGTTAAGAATGACTTGTTTCACGATGCTCATAGGATTCACCAGTGTCAGCGATGGAATAGATGCGGAGGCCGCCGAACCAACCAATGTGAATGCGGTAGTTCAGTAGATCGAAAGGCCGCAGCGACGGGAGTTCTGAGTGGCGACCTTCGATGTCGGGGTCAAGGGCCGGAGAGGGCGATTCGGGTGGGTGGGAATGAATGTGCATCAGGGTAGTGGGGGAGTAGGGGCGTTTAGGTTGGGTTGGCGGTGGTAGCGGCTGGGACGGCTTCGGTGGTGGCGGGTTCTGCAACTGTGTTGCCGTTGTTTTCAGTGCTGGCCTCTGTCTCTGAGCTGGATGGCGCTCCACTTTCAGTCGCTAAGGGAGGGGGCTCTTGGACGGCAGTGGCAGTCCTCACTTTGCCGTTGGTCTGAGCAGAGTGGGGATGGCGTTGCATCCATTCGCCCGCGATCGCCGGATCTTCCCTGGATTTGAACCAACCGCTGGGACCCTGGGGCGATCGCTGGGCATAGCCTTGGGGTGTCAAGTAGCGCTCGTAGGGCACCACATCTTCCCCAAAGACGGTGAAATATTCGGCACTATCCACTAGCGCATCGACTAAGACGTAGAAGCCTTGACGGGCACAGAGGTCGTAATAGCGGCTCAGTTCGCGGCGATCGCAGGTGGGTCGTCCCAAGAGGCGACGGTGGATGTATTCGATGGCCTTCGTGATGTACAGCTTTTCCCAGGCCATCTGGCGGAAGGGGCGTGATTTGGCCAGTTCTCGAACAAATTCTCGCAGGGTAATATTGCCTGCTTTGAGCTGCGTTTCGGCGACGGTCTGCCGCTGACCGTCGAGCACGTCGCGCCCAAACACCTGCCGATAGGCTGCGTGGATCACCGCATCTGGCGAGTGGTGGGTGAGGCTAAAGCTGGTGGGCGTCGGCTGGTATCCAGCGCTGCGATGGCCGTTCCCGTTAGTGGTCGTTTCCCACTTGAGGATGTGGTGACCCACCGAACCGGGGGCGCGCCCGAGGTGGGGCGTGTGGTTGTAACCATCGGGGCCGCGATGACCGTTGCCCGCGCCGCTGCTGATCAAAATCCGGCGGCTGTCTTCGCTAAAGTGGGCCGGCTGCACTTTGGGGTCGCGTCTCTCCGACGGAAAGATTGCCCCAAACTGAATTTCCAGCGGATCGTTGCCCACGCCGTAGGGATGCTGGTTCGGCAAGGGTTGCTGATAGCCGCCGAAAGTGGTGACAAATTGCGGCACCTTGCGAGCCGGAGCACTAGACTTAAACAAGTCCATCTGCGGTCCCCAGTTGCGGCATTCCTGGGCCTCTAGTCCTAAACCGCGCAGATAAGGCACGGTCTCTTCGCCAAAATAGTCGTTATATTCCTGCGAATCGACAAAGGCATCTATCAGAGCCGGCAAGCCCCGCTCCGAAATCACGTCAAAGTACGTTTGAAATTCTTCCAGGCAGCTCAAACCGCGCCCCAAAAAGTGACGACTGGCCAGCTCAATACTGCGGCTGATGCTGTAAGGCTCGTAATAAAGCTGGCGGTAGATCCGCGATTTGCCCAGTTGGCGAACGAATTCCTTCATCGTCCATAGGCCGCCTTTGACCTTGGAAACCAGGGGTTCTAGGGTCTGGCCGTAAATGGCCGTCACATCGCGCTCAAAGACCTGGCGGTACGCCGCCCGCACCACATCGTCTTTTTCAATATCGGGCAGATCGCGCTTCATCACCCAGCGCTGGAGGGCGACACCGCTATCGCGATAGCTTTGGGGTAGCGGCAAGCCGGAATGATGTTTAGAGACGCCCAGCCGCAGTTGGGGGTTGGGCTTTTCGACCCAGTAGTCTTGAATCAGTACGTCAAAGTAGCGCTGCACCAACGCCGCTGCTGCCGACCCCTCTTTGAAGTAGGTCAACGCTTTCCACTGCATTTCCCGCAGCGCCACCACCGTCGCCAGGGTGACATCTTCGGGAATGACGCCCCGGAGTCCTCGGGTGTTAACGCTAACGATGCTGGTATCGCCGGCGACGATCGCATAGGTGATATATCGCAAAAACCAGCTCAAGTCCCGCATTGAACGCTTCATCCGCACCGGGCCGTACCAGTTGATATCGATCGCGCGAAACCGACTGGGGGTCGACGGTCTACCCCCCATAAAAATGTCCTTAAACCACTCCAGCAGCAGGTTGGTATCATCGATAAACCGGGGGCGATCACGATTGGTGGCCTGCTCGCGTTGCTGTCGATCAACCGCTGATAGATAGTCTTCAGCAATGTAATAGTCAGACCCCGGCAGCCCCACCGGCTCAATCGGCTGCTCTAAATAAGCCATGGGGTTGCCCCCCACAAAGATGCGGTTGCCCCCCGCTGCGACAATACGATTGGCGTGTTGAGTCAGGGTTTGGGCAATTTCCAGACGCTTTAATCCAGAGTCGAAGAACGCCGCGAGTTCCTGGCTTTCGCCCGCACTTAAATAGCGATCGCGCTGCACGGCCTCAGTAATGACAGCAGTCGGTACCGTGTGATATTGCTGCGGATAGACGACTGGACTACCCCCGTTAATCCGATCAGTCATGGCGGTTCTTAAACTCCAAATCGAAACAGTTACTGGAAAAAAATTGGGAATAGGGAGGTTCTAGGGAATAGGGAACGGGGAATAGGGAATAGGGAACGGGGAATAGGGAATAGGGAATAGTTTTTAGTTCTTGGTTCTGAGTTCTCGGCAATGGGTAATGGGCCGCATGGAATTCAAAATTCAAAATTCAATCACTCCACTTACTTCACCTACCCACCTACCCATCCACCCCTCCCTGCTACGGCATCAGGCCCTCAATCAGATAGTCAAAATAGGGGCCGACTTCGGCGGCATCTTCAACGGTGAGCAGCTCTAGCGCGACCTCTTTGAGACAGCGCATGCATTCCGCCACGTTGCGTAAGGGAATTTCGAGGGAGGTGTACATCGCTTTGACGCCGCGCACGCCGCTGGCCTGCAGCGGATCAATGTCGCCCACCACTACGGCGTAGGAAATCAGCCGTAAAAACCACCCCTGATCGCGCAGGCAAGAAGATTGAAAGGTGGGATTGTCACTGTTACTGGGAGTCACTGGGCAGCGCTGCCAAAACCGTTGGTTCCCCCGCTCCACAATCATCTGTACATTGCTGGTCAAAATTGAGGCAATGCGGAGCCGCTGCTGTCCCGCATCAAAGTAATGACTAATCGCCTCCAACTCGCCACGACTGAGATAGCGAGCTTCGCGATCGGCATTGGCGATCGCTTGGGTAATAATGCTCATGGTTAAAAGAAGTGTCTCAACAAACCGAAATCAGATCAGGGGAGAGAGAAATCAGTTTTTGACTTCCGAATTCCATAGAGCTCTGCTCTTCCCGGAGAGAACTCCGAATTTCGAATTCGGCAGCCTAATAATCAGTTACTAATTTCCGACGATTCCTCTTAGCTCAAACCAGAGCAAATGTGGTCAAAATAAACGCCCATTTCTCTTCCGGCATCGGCTCCTAACATTTCGTTAGCGACCTCTTTCATCGACTGCACGGCCCGCACAGTTGCGCCAACGGGAACGCCCAGCGAGTTGTAGGTTTCTTTGAGGCCGTTGAGCACTCGCTCATCCAAAATCGATGGGTCGCCCGCCAGCATGGCGTAAGTGGCATACCGCAAAAAATAATCCATATCGCGGATACAGGCAGCATAACGACGACAGGTATACATATTGCCACCCGGAGCCGTGATATCGGTGTAAAGCAGTGCTTTGGCCACTGTTTTCGTCACGATTTTGGAGGCATTAGCGCTCACCGACATCGCTGCTCTGGCCCGCAGATCGCCGCTACGAAAATAGTTTTGCAGATTATCTAACGAGGCATCATCCAGGTACTTGCCCTGCACATCAGAAGAATTGATCAGGGTCGTGATGGCGTCTTGCATGAAAGATCTCCTTGGATATAGTGAATGGTTTAAAGAGCCCTTGTGATAGCGATATAACGTCGATCACAGGTTCAAGAATTCAAAGTCAAAAGTGAATTTCAGGGTTGAGTTTTGGCTTTCAAGCAATACAGTTCAAAACCTAAACTTGAGAATCCAAAACCAAATATTTCTACGAAGATTGACTGACAAAACTTTTGAAACTCTTGTTCTGCCGTAGGTTGGGTTACGCTACCGCTAACCCAACCTACCAGAGGAACTTTGATCAGTTATTCAGGTTTCTACGACAGAGAATGAATGATGAGATCAAAATAAGGTGCAACTTCTTGGGCGTCCTCTTCACTCATGACGTTCATGGCTTCTTCTTTGAGGCAGCGCATACATTCAGCAATATTGCGAATAGGAATTTCCAAGTTGTTGTACATCTCTTTGATGCCAACCGTGCCGATCTCTTCGAGGGGACGCTCACTGCCCGCCAAAATGGAATAGGCAATTAGACGCACATACCAACCCTGATCACGCTGACAGGAGGCTGTTTTGCGATCATTGCCGCTGTTGCTAGGCGTATTCGGACAGCGTTCCCAGAACCGTTGACTGCCATTTTGCACAATGCGCTGCTCATTTTCGGCGAGGGCTTTAGCGATACGGATACGCTGATCGCCCGTCTTGGCAAAATCCTGGAAAATACGCAGTTCTTTGGGAGCAGGATAGCGGGCTTCGCTATCGGCACTCAGGATCATTTCTGTGACCAGGCTCATTGCTGATGTCTCCAAACGATTGCTGAATAAATGTAAAAGAGTTGATTTTTACAAGTCTTTAAACCTGTAGAGATACGAAAGGCAAAGCAAGCCAAATAGCGAAGGCTATCAAAGAGAAAAATTTACACACAATAAGCTCACCTCTGAGAAGCCGTAAATGAAGTCACCATCATCAAAAAGCTCTTTTCAATAGCTGAGAATCTCGAATGCAAGCTTACTTAGGTCAATCAAGAAAGCAAAGCCGGTCATGACCGAGAAATAATGAATTATTCCTGATACTTTCTGAAAGACAGAATCCATTCAAACTGCAAGGATTATCCAAGCCAAGATGAATTTGGCACTCAAGTTACATTACACTCTGAGCTCACTAGCCAAGAAGAGAGTCTACCGAGATTAGAAAGAGACTGCTTTAGACTTCGTCAATTAGAAACCTCTCGCTTTTCTAAGGTTTGGAAAGAGAATAAGCAAAGAAAATAAAGAACCTATGAAAATGAAAAAATCGCTTAACCAAAGTTTATGTTGTGCATAAGAGGAAATTATCTTCACGGGTTCTTCAGATTGTTCGAGTTTAATTGTGATGTGCATCATAGTCTTAAACGTGGCTCTATCCGATTGTTCATAGTTCTGGATAGATTGCCATATTTATTTGCTAGGAAGGATAAAGTCCTATCGGCAATAACCGCTGATATAGCAGCGCTTTGCGCTAGCGACGCAAAGCGAACCATGTGGGTGTTGGTTGCTTCTGTAACCAGGCTGAATCAAAACTCTGCAACTGCAACCGACTTAATGAACGCCTGTCGGTAAAGGATAGTCTGCTGTGCGTGGTCGCTGTTGTTCTGGATTGAACATGACGACGGCTCACAGAATTTCTTGCATTTATGAATAATTAAATTCGCGTCAGGATGATGAAAATTTCAACTTTTATATTTGCCGTTTTGGTCGTCTGCTTAAGCTTTCTAGCGATCTACATTACCGGTCTCGATACAGAAGAGAATTCTCTTAGATTTGAGCATATAAAAGAAGAAATCAGCCTAATTCAAACTTGAAGCTATGGCTGAGTTGAACGTCAACGAGGTCGTTCAACGAAGTTGTTTTGCCTAAACCCTGAATTTGAGTAAAGAAATGGAAATACGGATTCTAATGTCAATTTTCTTGGCAGTCTGTTTTGGCCTGATGACTGCTTGTAGTAACGGCTCGACGGTTGATCGCAATGCTTTAAGTTATGACGATATTCGCGGCAGTGGGCTCGCCAATAACTGTCCTGAATTGGCAGAAACGAGCCTTGATGCGATCGCGATGGAAGCGAATCAGGCTTATCAGGTTAAAGAACTCTGCCTACAGCCAGAAGCTTTTTTAGTAAAGAGACCATCGCTGATGAAATACAAAGAAGACAAGTTTGAAGATACGAAGATTTTGACCCGTGAAAGCTTCACTTTGGATCAGGTGAACGGTGCGCTCAATGTTGGTCTGGATGGCAAGATGACATTCGTCGAGCAAGGCGGATTTGACTTTCAGCCAGTGACGGTGCAACTGTCAGATGGCGAGCGGGTGCCGCTTCTCTTTACTGTTAAAGGGCTCGTAGCCCAGAATCAGGATACTTCTGGTCGCTTAGGACCAACGAGTCGTCTTGATGGTGTCTTTCAAGTTCCGCCCTATCGGACCTCCAGCTTTGTCGACCCCAAAGGCCGGGGGTTAGCCGTTGGCTACGATGCTGCCGTTGGTTTGCCTATCAAAGCCGATAGCGAAGACCTGATACGCCAAAATATCAAAAAATTTGATGTCGGCCAAGGGCAAATTTCGCTGCAAGTTAATCGTGTCAATCAAGCTACGGGCGAAATATCGGGCCTGTTTGAAAGCGTTCAACCCTCTGACAGCGATTTTGGTGCCAAAGAGTCCATGGCAGTCAAAATTCGCGGGCATTTCTATGGTCGCATCGAACCAGAGACGGTTTAGAGGGAAGAGAGAATGGGGGAATTAGGGAACCGGGAACAGGTGATAAACCGGTTCTTCATCTCTCCGCCACTCCGCCACTCCGCCACTCCGGTTCGGCTGAGGCTTCGACGGTGAGCTCAGCCGAATCGCTCACGTTGAAGCCCACCCCCTTTCTCTCCCACTCCGCCACTCCCCACTCCCCACTCACCCAAAAACAGGAGCAATGAATCATGACTAATTACAACCGAAGCACGGAGGCTACCTCATATCCTATTTTTACTATCCGTTGGCTGGCGGTACATACGCTAGCAATTCCGACTGTATTCTTCTTAGGAGCGATCGCGGCGATGCAGTTTATTCAGCGCTAGCGAGCACCCCCACGATAAAACCCCAGCTTTCTGACGAATACTGGGGCTTACGTTTGAAGATAGGATGGTCGGGTTATCGCTTTGGCTTACCGCCCGCCCACTGGTCACCCACAATTTTGGGCTGCAAGAGGATGTAACCGGCGATCGCGGTTAAATCCTCTTTAGTCAGGTCGCGCATTTTAGGAAACAAGTCTGTTCGCTGAGTTGAAGGATGAAGTTCCGCGATGTCTCGTAAGCCGTCATAGGTAGTGGGATATTCTAAGTAATCGACAATACTTTCAACGGTATTACGCGGCGGCGTTGCCAACGTTAAAGAGTCTGGTCCTAAATCGACGCTAGGGTTGGTTTTAGTCGTTCCATCTAAGTGGCATTGAGCACAACTGCCGTTAAATTTGCGCTGGCCAACTGCTAATTGTTTAGTGGTCAAAGTTGTTTGTCTGCCTCCAGCATTCAAAGGAATGGTACGCGTAACTTTATCGATGGAAACTGCCATCGCAGTTCCTGCCCAGAAGGTTATGGCGATCATGCATATACAGAGCGGAAAAACAAAGTATTTGATCATCTTATTCTTAAATAAATTCAGCATTTCTTCTCCTTAAATCTGTTTATCGATAGCACAAAGCTATCACAATTTATTGAGTTGAAAAGAGTATTATAGGTTTCTTGAAATTTGAATTTAGATTATATCTATTCTGGCTTTTAGGATCGGAAAATAAAGCTTGAAAATTAAAACATTTAAAGCAGCTAGACTGTGAACATGTAGATAAAGATCGTGCCAATCATTGATAAGAAAATATAAAATTAAGCTCAGGCAGCAATCGAGCTAAGTTCAATGATTTCACAGCCACATTAGAAAGAAGGTATCGCTTTGCCTGAAATTATCAGTTTATAGAGCTTTCAGCGACTGGCGTACCTAAACCCTGTTGAATGCAGCTGTATTCACGCTGACTTTTTAGCTAGATCTGGCGGTTTATATAGGGATCGGCGCGTTGAGCTGATGATGTGCAAAGACAGCAAAGAACATACCTTCGTGGCTTAAAAATAACGTAATCGGCTGGCATCCATAACTTTTTCTAAAGTAAAGGACAGTCTTCGTTAGTTCTTTATTTTTTTTCTTTATCTTGCTTCATTAATCGAGAGAAACCTATTGCAGTGAGTAGTTAAAGCTGCCGACCTCGTGGAGTTTAGCGAAGGATATAATGTCTTTCATTTGATGCTCCTGATTTTAGGCAGCAGACTTAGCTCTGAATAGATTCTTTCGGAGATATAAGAATCTGAACTTTATGCAGTCTGACGAGAAAAGGCTACTTGTCTGGCAGATTTATTTTGCTTGACGTTC
>JBCCNE010000115.1:0-10638 GCA_039026015.1 Cyanobacteria bacterium P01_C01_bin.70
AAGGCGCGCGCCAAGAGCACTTTCAACCACATTACGCTCAGCTCCCTGCAACGCGGGAACTGCGGCTAACGGGAAAAGCTGAAATCGAACCCGGCGTACTCTTCGCCTTCATAGAGAACGATAAACCAGGTTTCGGGATTGAACTCTAGGGGATAGGCTTCTCTGTGGGCCATGACGCCTTCGCGCACTTCTACATTGCCTAAAGTGCAGTAGGGCTCGGCAATCACGGCTCGCACATCGGCTTTAGGGGCGCGTTCTGCGACGGCCAGCAGCTGTGATAATTCGGAGCGTGACAGTACCGATTTACCCTGGACGACTTCCTGACAAATAGCCTGCTCACTGGTGCCATTTGCGGCTCGATCAACAAAGGGCCTGGGGCCAGCTGCCACAGCAGTCAGAGCTAATACACTGCTGCCGGCAACAACACCGCCTCGGGTCAGCCAAGCTCGCAGCGGCGATCGCCGTCGGGTATGCTGCTGCGAGGGGCGAGAACGCAGCGATCGCCGAGGGGTAGCAGCGGTTGATGGACGAGGGAACTGACGGGGATATTGATTAGGGTGAGGTGCACCCACATTGCTTCTGATCTGTTGGGTGGCGGGCTGATATTGCCCCTGAGAATGCTGATGATGAACTTGAGGTGAACGGGGAGGGACAGATCGCTGAGGCTGAGCAAAATTGGCTGCTGACCCCTGGAGCGATCGCGTTTGATGATGACTTACGAGATGACGACGGTTCGTAAGGGGTTGGCTGTGAGAGCGTGATTGAAGACGTGAGTGGTTCATGAGTCCCCTCCTCCATAGCGGCAAATTGCAGGGCAGTGGCCGGTTACAGACTCTTCAAAAGATAGATTGATGGGGCTGCCAACCGAGCTTTGATATAAATATAGTACATAATTACTATTTCAGTAAAGCGATTGCTAATTTGAAGATTTGCTAAGGTGATCACCAGCTGCATCTGTCTTGAACCTGACCATCAAAATTTTTGCATCATGAACCACACCCTGGTTTGGTTTCGCCGAGATCTGCGCATTTGTGACCACGAGCCCCTATTTCGGGCAGCGCGGCGGGGATTAGTGATTCCGGTATTTATCTTTGACCGGGCTTTGCTGCACCATCCTGAAACAGGCGCCGCCCGAGTCGCTTTTATGTTGGACTGCTTAGCGGCGCTGGATGCTGATTTGCAGGCTCGGGGCGGACGCCTGATTTTGCGATCGGGAGATCCGGTTAAGGTGCTGCCCGAGTTAGTCCGCCAGACGGCAGCCGAGGGTATTTACGCCTACACAGATGCTGAGCGCATTTATGGCCGGGTGCGAGACGCGCAGCTAAATGCGGCTTTAGACCAGCAAGCCATGAAAATTCGCTGGTTTGAGCCACCGGCTAGTGTTGGTGAGCTGATTCCTTATCCGCAGTATCGCTCGCGCTGGTTTCGCGATATGGCCGCGCCCCTGGTGCCGACTCCCACGCGGATCGAGGTGCCGGCTGATATTTCCAGCGAGCCGCTGCCCAAACTGGCAGACCTCGATCACCTGGCTGATGGCAAATTCATTCCTCCAGGAGGGACAGCTGCTGCCCGTCAGCTGCTGGCGGATTTTCTACACGCTAAGAGCGATCGCTACTATTGGCAACTGTCCTATCCGAGTGCGGAAGCGACCACCGGCCTCAGTCCCCATATTAAGTTTGGGGCGATTTCAGTGCGGGAATGTGTGCAAACCATTCAGCGAACGCCCGATCAGGGGGACTTTCGCATTCGGCGCAGCCAGCAGCAGCTAATTGCCCGCCTGCGGTGGGGCAGCGGCTTTGCTCAGCGCTTTCGCTATTTGCCCCAGCTCGAACTGCGATCGCTCTACAGCGTATTTGATGAAGATGGCTGGTCCTTCGACGAAGCGCTTTATCAAGCTTGGCAGACAGGGCAAACGGGCTTTCCCATCGTGGATGCAGCGGCGCGATGCCTCCAAGCTACCGGCGGCTGGCAGGCGTTGAACTTTCGATCGCGAGCCATCTATGCCAGTTTTCTCAGCAATCTTCTCGGCATGGACTGGCGCTTTGGCGCGCTACATTTTATGCAGCATCTAATTGACGGTGACTGCCCCATCGATCACTATCAGTGGGCCATGCAGTCTGGCGTCACCCATTGCCTCGATAAAACTTGGACGCGGATTTACAATCCTGGTCAGGTCGCAGTTGATCGATGCGACCCTGAGGGCGCTTTTATCAAACAGTGGGTGCCCGAACTCGCGCACCTATCTCCTCATCAGTTGGGCAGTCCGCCGCCAGTTAAGGGATATCCGGCGCCAATCATCGATTACCGCCGGGCGCGACAGCAACGCGTTGCCCAGCTTGAGCAGCAGCGAAGTCGGTTTCTCAGCCGCGACAACGTGGTGCCTTATCTGGCGGCTTTGCCAGACGATTTAACGCCGTTTGGCAGCGATCGCTTCCCCAGCCATATTGCATGGACACGGCAGTTGCCAGAGACGCTGTTTCCAGAACCGCTGGCGCTATCCGAGCTTACAGCCAAGCAAGCAATCGCCCTCCGCACCTGGTTTGTGGCCCACGTCGACATCACACCGCCCAAAGTTCGCAAACGCCCACTCGCCTCACCTGTTGATCAACTTGTACTTAATCTTTAGGCGTCCCAAAAGAATTTAAGTCGGCAAATCATGGACTATCAGCCAACTTGATTACTCACTACTCGATGGCCTTTGACCTAATACATTTAGTCTTTGAAATCTCAAAAATCATTCCTTAATCACCTTGATTTCAGCTCAGCGCCATCCACGATAATCGCGATCAGGAATTGTCTGGAACGCGGCATTTTCAAGCAGCTAAGCAGGTTTTATTAGATTGAATGTCAGTTGAAAGAAATCCTTCAGCCATATAAGAAACGTTATTAACAAAAATCAAAAATCTGGCTGGAAGCTGGAATCTAACCAAGAGAACTGGTCAAGAGCCTAGAGAAAACTGTATGCAGACTGACATTTTCTCAGAAATATCCTTGCTTTTATTGAGGTGTTTGGCAGCTAAAACTGATCTCAGCAGCGGATTGTTAGATGAAGTCAGTAATTTCTCGCAAATCATCCTCGTCTATGCTAGGTGTCAACGGTTAGGCGTAATTTATTCCGGTAATAATGCGGTCAGCCCTGTAGGATTAGGTTAAATTTATGCCTGATGTGCATTGCGGTGGTGCGGGCTGTTTTTGTGTTTATGACACCTTTTACTCAGCGGCTAAAGCCAGCTTACGGGCCTTTAACGTTTTCTCTACGATCAGTATCGACGGCGGCCCCGTTAATTGCTGCTGACATTCTTGGATTGACAACTGCAGTATATATCAGCGTCATGGTGCGGTATGTGTTGGGAGGGCAATTTGAGCCCACGCTCTACTGGAGCCTCTGGCCACTTTTGGGGATGGTGGTTTTAATGTATGCCCTAGCACGGCTATATCCTGCTGTTGGCTTAAGTCCCGTTGAGGAACTGCGCCGCCTTTGTTTAACCACAACACTGCTTTATTTTGCCTTTGCGGCGGTGATTTTCATCTTTCGCGAAGGTACAACTTATTCCCGGGGCATCTTTTTGATGGCTTGGCCGCTTTCAATGGCAGGGGTTTGGCTAGCGCGCATCAGTATCAGGCACGTAGTTTCACCCTGCGCTTGGTGGGGATTTCCAGTGGTAATCATGGGCGCCGGCCGCACTGGAGCGCTAGTGATTCGTACGCTCAAGCGTCAGCCGGGGTTGGGGCTCAAGCCCGTTGCCGTGCTAGACGACGATCCGAAAAAGCAGGGAGCCCTGGAGTCGGTGCCGGTTTTGGGCAAGCTGGCGATCGCTCCCTATGTCGCTCGTGAGCGCCAAGTCAGCTATGCGATCGTGGCCATGCCGGGGGTGCCCCGAGAAAAACTGCTGGCAATTTTAGAGCGCTATGGCCATACTTTTCCCCACTTACTGGTCATTCCCGATCTGTTTGGCTTTTCCAGCCTTTGGGTGGGGGCCACCGACATGGGCGGCATCTTGGGGTTAGAGATTCGCCAGCGACTGCTGCTATATGGGCCGCGGCTGACTAAAATGGTGCTTGACTGTGCGCTGACTATATTTATTGGCCTGTTATCGCTGCCCTTATTTTTGGCCATTATGGTAGCCGTTAAGCTAGACTCGCCGGGACCAATTTTTTATGGTCACTACCGTCTTGGTCGCGGGGGACGGCCGTTTACCGCCTGGAAGTTTCGCTCAATGGTGGTGCATGCTGATGCAGTCTTGCAGCAGCATCTGATTGAAAACCACATGCTGCGTGAAGAGTGGGAGCGGGAGCGCAAGCTCAAAAGCGATCCTCGGATTACCCGAGTCGGACGATTTTTGCGGCGTACCAGCCTCGACGAACTGCCCCAATTGTGGAACGTGCTGCGCGGCGATATGAGTTTAGTGGGGCCGCGCCCGATTGTGGATGACGAAATTATCTACTATGCCGACAAATTTGAGCTGTACAAACGCGTGCATCCCGGCATTACGGGCCTCTGGCAAGTTTCTGGCCGCAATGACGTGACCTATGCCGAGCGGGTAAATCTCGACGCTTACTACGTGCGTAACTGGTCTGTCTGGTTAGATATCTATATTCTGTTAAGGACGATTTGGGTGGTAATGATTGGCGATGGCGCATACTGACGCACGATCGCATCGGTTGATGCAGGCAACTCCGCCGTGGGACCGTATTTTGCCCATTTGTTTTGGGCTATTGTCCTATCCCTACGTGATGGTGGCGGGACTAACGGGATTTTTACTGCTGGGCATTTGGCAAACGATTTGCCGTCCTCGGGCGATTTTTGAGTTACTGGCAAGAAGTGGCTTTTGGGCGATCACGCTGCTGTTGCTAATCAGTTCGAGTCAAGCCGTTTTTGCCGGTGAAGCCTACCTGCAGCTCGCCCATTTTTTGCCTTTTTTTTGGTTTTGGGCATTTTTTACGGTCTATCTACAGGAAACCCCCAATCCCTGGTGGCAGATTTATCGCTGGGCAGTGGTGCTGGTGCTGGCGTCGGTGCCGCTAAATTTGTTCGGCATTGTGGAATATATCTTCAAGTTCACGCCCACAGCCGCACTGTTGCCCTACTTTCCGCTCATTGACTGGCTATATCTAGGGGACTTACACGTGCCCCGAGCGTTTTCGCTGTTTGACTATCCCAACACCCTAGCCAGCTATCTGACGATGATTTTGGGGCTTAACTTAGGACTGATCTTTTTATCGGGCAAAACTCTAGCTCGGGAGAGGCTGCCCGGCTGGTGCCACCTGCTGATTAGCGGCAATATTCTGCTGACACTGGGCTGTTTGTTTTGCTCCGGGTCGCGGAATGGCTTGCTAGCGGCGATCGCCCTGCTGCTGCTGAGCCTTTTGCGGATGCGCGCCAACCGCTGGGGCCGTTTGCTGGGGATAATGGGAATTACGCTGGTGGTGGTGACAACGCTGAGTTTCGGCGTGGCGGGTCGCTCCCTTTCTTGGGCTTGGTTTACTGACGATCCTCGGGTCAAAGTTTGGGAACTGGCGCTGGCCATGATTCGCGATCGCCCGCTGTGGGGTCAGGGTTTGGGCAATTACAAACTGCTGTACAACGGCGAGATTCCCGGCTATAGCTACATTGCCCATGCCCACAATTTTTGGCTGACGATGGCGTCTGAAGCGGGAATATTGGTGACGCTGCTCTTCACGCTGATCGTCGGCGTTATTTGCTATCGCGGCTATCGCGCCCTGCGCACCTTGCGCCATCAACCATCAGAGCAGGCAATACTGCTAGGCTATGGCCTCTGCTTTTTGGGCATCACCCTATTTTCGCTGCTCGACATTACTTATTTTGAGGTGCGGGTAAATGCTTTGGCCTGGCTGAGTCTGAGCGTGATTGCTGCGAGCCCAGAACTGAGCCGCCAAATTCAGCGGTCGCCCTCTGAAAGGTAAGGTTATACATAGTCGATGAGGGGTGTCGGTAGCATCGGCCCAGGGTTTAAAGCGAGAGGGCGACGTCTGGGCAGTTTGACGAAACGGTCATGGCCAACTGCGTGCCCTTTCGATCAGGATAGCGGCCAGGCCAGCTCCCCAGCAAGCGCTTCAACTGATTCTGCGGCGGCGCGGCTTAACCCTTGTTGAGTCGTATGCCTTAGCGTTTCTTCGGCGTCCGTCCTGGTGATGGCTGTGAAGGACCTTCACTTCTGGGTTCTGGTCCCACTGGCGCATTTATCAGATCTACCAGTCCCTCTGACAGGAATTTGGGATCCATAAAGAGGACTTTGGAATTCTCGCTTTCGCCTAGTTTTTGATTCGCTTCGACGTACTGCTGCGCAATCAGGAAACTCAAGATTTCACGAGCGTCAGAGCGCTCTTTCAAAGCTTGTGAAAGAAGTTGAATTGACTGCACCGTACCCTGCGCTCGTTTAACTGAGGCTTCCTGATCACCTTCGGCTTCTAAGACAGTGGCACGGCGCTTGAGTTCAGCGGCTTGCTGCTGCTGCATCGAGTCCAACACTGACTGGGGCGGGTCAATGCTCTGCACCTCGACCCGAGTTACCTTAACACCCCACGGTTCGGTCGCTTCATCGAGCTGATCAAGCAGCGCCTGGTTCAGCTCATCGCGTGAAGAAAAGGTATCTTCAAAAGGCATTTTACCGATTTCAGAGCGCAGGGTTGTCACCACCAATTCCCGAATGGCCGCTTGAATATCTTCGATTTCGTAATAGGTGCGCTCTAAGTCCAAAATCTTCCAATAAACTACCGCATCAACCTTGAGCGCTACGTTATCGCGAGTAATGGCGGACTGCGGCGGCACGTCAAGCAGCCGTTCACGGATGCTGTCTTCCCAGACAATGGTGTCTAAAAACGGCACGATGAAATTGAGCCCCGGACGAAGCTTGCGGTGATAGCGTCCGAGTCGCTCAACTAGTGCCTGAGTGCCCTGATTGACAATGCGCACAGAGCCTACGGTATAGCCAATTACAATTAGCGCCAAAATTGCAAAAATTGAGGGTGCCATTAGCCGCTTGCTTCCTTGCCAGCGTAAAGGATCATCGTCAGTGTAATCGTTTTATCCCGATGTAGAACGGTAGGGGGGAATTGGCAACACAACCAGCGTGTTGCCTTGGCGCTCGACGACCGTTACTTGAGCAGGGGGAGCGATCGCCACATCGCTGATCTGACAGCGAGCCTGCCAAATGGCCCCTTCATAGTGCACGTGACCGACTTGTCCGGGCACAATTGCCTCACAGACCCGCGCATGCCGAGCAGCGGCCAACTCCTGCGACTCTTTGGGCAGCAGGCCTCGCATAATCAGCGTGAAGGCAGCCGACAGCAGCCCCCAAATCAGCAGTTGATTGGGCAATTGAGGAATGCTGATCGCCACGAGCGCGGTCACTAGGCCAGCCAGCCCAAAGGCTGCCGTCACTGGATTGGGCACCAGCCAGCTCAAGCAGAGCAGTAGGCAACTGCCTACCAGCCAAGGGGTTGGGCCTAATGTCAGAGACAGTAAGTCGGAAAAATCCATTGGTAGATCACCCCTGGCGAAAGGATTTTGCGTCCGTCGCAATAGTTCCCTTGTACTTTATTTTGCCTCAGTCAGATAGCTTTGCGAGCAAATGCACACGAAGCTTTGGAATTCGTCGGGAGCAGCGATCAGGTACGGTAGGCGATCGCCTGCCCGTCATTAGCCACACCAATGACGGGCCCTATTCCTGAAAGGCACAGTGAAAATTTACGGCGGTGTCAGGTGAGGAGGCTATGGCAAAACGGTGTTGCTGATGAGGGGCAGAAACGTGACTAGCGTGATGACGCCTACGATAACCATTAATCCAGCGGGCATTAATCGGCGAGTTTTGATGAGGCGAGCAATAAACACGATCACCAGCAGCAGCGTCACGGCGATCGCCAGCCAGGCTCCCCACAACTGCTCTTGAACCAGGCCAATGCCGCCAATTATGAGCAATAGACCAGAGATGCTTCCCGAAATGAGCGACGGTCGGCTGGCGGCTTTCTGATAGCCAATAATGCCGCCGGCGATCGCCAACACCGCATAAATAAAGGTCATTAGAGTAGCGATGGTCATTGGCTAGTCCCCGAGGGCAACGGCTGTTCTCACAGCATAGGGCAATGGCACGGCTGAGAGCGCAGCTGTTAGAGGGCGACATCAATAAATGATAGAAACCTTTTGAGCTAGTCGTACCGTCCGTCTGAACGGCATCGGCTAGGCAGCTGAAACCCAGCAGGGGTTACTAAATAACGGCCCCTAAAGCCGCACGACGTCATATTTTAGCGAGTCTTGTCACTCACATGAAGCTGATTGCCAGATATTGATCAGCTTTGCGGTGAGCGGCGGCTGCTTGACAGAGACACCACCAGCCAGATAAACAGGGCTGATTCCACGGCGTATGGAAGGGTGCGGAGGAGTATGGCGCTGTCCATCAAAGTCCAGCCAAGGTCATCTCCAGAGAGCACGCCTTGAGAATTTTCCCATAGACGTGAGGTAATTACAGGCACAATGATGTATTGATAAATGCGATCAACAATTGAAAAAACGGCATAGACTAAGGCGGCGAGCTTTTTAGTCCGAAAATAGGCCCAGACTAATACACCGGCTTTGATGATTTGCAAAATACCCGCGAACACGATTCCTAAAGACAACATGGGTGAAAAAGCCATAGCGATCGCAATCTCCAATCAGAAGAATCTCTCCGATGGTGCCCCAAATGCCTCGTTCATCGTGCACTTATAGAGATTGAGCAAGATTTGCAGTTTGGAGCAGCACGACGACGTGTCGTGTTCTTTGGGGAGACGCAATATATCCCGTCCCTGCAGGGCAGAGTGCTGGCTATGACACTTATTCGTTGGTAATCAGGTCGAGCCCTTGAAGCTGGTTAAGAATGAAGGTGCGCTGGGAAGGAGCATCAAGTTCTTCAGTGATCGCTAGTCCTGCTTCATAGGCGGTTCGAGCTTCGGCATAGTCCGCTTGATATTCGTAATAGCGCGCCCAGGCAAGATGAAAACCCAACTGCTCCTCTGTAGGCAGTTCGAACACTGATACGGCAGTGCGTTCTGCCACGGCGGTTTGCAATATCTCGCCATCGGCGTAGTCAGCAGCAACAGCAATAATGCCGTCTAACGCGGTGAATAGAGTGGCGCGATCGCCTGCCGTTTGAGCGGCTTCTCGGGCGGTGAGAAAATTAGAGAGCGCCTCTTCATCGGCGTCGAATTGACGATAAATGGCGCCCAGACTGTTAGCAGTGCGCGCCAACCCTAGCCAGTCACCCGCGTCGGCTCGATGGTCAATGGCCAATTCATAGTAGTTTTGAGCACTAATAAGGTCGCCTGACCAGCGGGCCGCCAGCCCTAAGTTGCTCAACGACAGGCCAATTCCGGCGGCGTCATCCAGCGCTTCAGCGAGTTCCAGTGCGGCAGCAAAGGCGGCTTCGCCCCGAGTGATTTTGCCTTCCTGAAGGTAGACCATGCCCAGATTATTCAGCGCATACATCTGGGCAGCACGATCGCCCGCTTCTTGGGCTAGAGTAATCTGCTGCAAAATTACGGTCGCAGCTTCGTCATAGCGATCAGCCGTAACCAAGGTGGCGGCCAGGGGCTCAATCGCCTGGGTCATGCCGGGTTGGTCACCGATGCGGCTGTAAATATCAAAGGCCTCCTGCCATGCGGCGATCGCCCGGTCTTCATTGCCCAAAGCCAAGGAGCGCTCGCCTGCCTCCAACAGTCGCTCAGCTGTTTGCTGCGCTCGTGTCCGCTCTAGGCTATGCAGATGCATGTTGAGCTGCTGCTCAATGGGCGCTGATTGGGCTAGTACGGGACCGGTGACGATTGTCCCCATGAGCAAAACACTCACCCCTAAAAGACGCGGGAAAACTGCAGCCATTATCAACCTCCGAACACCAGCAAACGCTTCAACTAACAGGATTTTCAGGCACCGGCACCGAAGCGACCATGCCAGGAAGCAGAGAATTTGCCTCCCCTTCGGAGAGGGTGCCCAAATAAATCACGCGAATGTCTTCTGGCAGCGCTGCCTCGAGATTTTGTCCAGCCTGGCGTAGACGCCTAGCGACTTCGGCGGGCATGATACGCTCCCCCTCGGCCTGCAAATAGGCGGAAATGCGCGTGTCGCTCCAGCGGAAAGTTTGCGCCATCACTAAAATTAGTCGTTCCAGCGGGTCTAATCGATCTAAAGAGCGCTCGACATAGCACCATAGAGGCGGCGATGCCTGCGTTAGGGAATAGTGGATGTCTTCGACTTCGGGTAGCGTTGCCTGATTGATGCAGAGTGCAGTGACGTTGATTAACCAGCTTTGCAGGGACAACGATCGCCCTTGATCAGCTTTACCGGCGGCAAGGGTCTCGGCAGCAGTCAAATCCAATCCGCCCAGTTCATTCAAAATGTGTCGCCAGGTCAGCGCAAATAGATACTCTGCCTGCACGGGAGATCGTGCGGAATGGGTAATCAGGCTAAAAACCACTGGGCTGTAGCGACAAAAAATCGCTGTAAAGTAACGTCCGGCCTCGGGCTCTGCCTTAAACCGCTGCACCAACTCGCGATCGCTCAAAGGCCCGAGCTGTTGGACAATCGCATGATTACATTCAGGAAAGCTGGGAATTTGCACGACTGGAGTAGTGACTGAAAACAACGAT